>CALRPK020000074.1:0-7272 GCA_943370015.1 Paracoccus haematequi | reverse complement strand
CGGATTCGAGCTTGCCTTGGGCGATGGAACGGTCGGCTTCGGCACGAGAGGTTGCGCGGTTCGCTTCGGTCATGCGCTGGTCGGCAGCGCGGCGGGCTTCGCGGGCCATCTGATCGGCGCGGGCAAGGTCCGCCAAGCGGGCCTGCAATGCCTCGTGCGCCTGACGCGCGCCATCCGCGCGGGCGGCAACCTCTTCCAGATCGCGTTTCAACTGCACCAGACGGTTCAACTGTTGCAGCCGCAGCGCGGCGGCTGAGGGTGCATCCTCGGCCCCGGCGCGGAACCCATCCCAGCGCCACAAGTCCCCGTCCAGCGACACCAGCCGTTGACCGGGTTGCAGCAGGGCTTGCAGCCGCGCCCCATCGCTGCGCGCGACAAGGCCGATCTGGCCCAGACGGCGGTTCAGAACCTGCGGCGCGCTGACATGGGCGGCCAGCGGGTCCACCCCATCGGGCAGGGGCGGCGGCACATCGTAATCCGGCAGACCCGTCCAGCCGGACCGGGCTGCGGCGTCCACTTCGGGCGCGCGCAGGTCATCCGACAGGGCCGCGCCGAGCGCCTTTTCGTAGCCGGGTTCCACCGTCAGCCGGTCGAGGAGTTGACTGCCCGCCATCGCCTCACGCTCGACCAATTTCGCCAAAGCGGCGACTTCGGCGCGCAGGGCGTTCGCCTCTCCTTCGGCAGAGGATCGTGCCGCCCGCGCCTCAGCCTCGCGCCCTTGGGTTTCGGCGCGGGCGGTTTCGGCGGCTTCGAGCGTTTCTTCGGCGCGTTCGGTCAGGACGCGGGCCTGTTCCTGTGCCTCTTCGGCGGCCTCAAAGGCCTCGGCGGCGGTGTCGAGCGCGTCTGCGGCGATCCCCACAGCCTCTCGCGCGGCGAGAGCTTGTGCCTCGGTGCGATCCAATGTGGCGCGGGTGTCGGTCAGCATCCGCTGCGCCGATTGGTGGCGTGCGGCGAGACGGGCAGCGTCTTCGGTTTGCTGCGACAGCAGGGTTTCGCAATCCGACAAGGTGGCTGCTGCCGCGCGTGCCAGTTCTGCCGCTTCGGCCAGTTTGTCGTCATGGCCGTCGTGGCTGCGTGACAGCTGGTCAATTTCCCATTCCAGCCGCGCGATGGTGTCGCCTGCGTCGCGGTTCAGACCCGCCTCGCGGTCCATGTCGCGCTGAAGCTGGTCAATCCGGCTGCGCAGGGTGTCGATCATGGCGCGCGCGCGGGTTTCCTGTTCGCCGAGTGCGTCGCGCTGGACGGTCAGGCGTTGCAGGATGGCCGAGGCGATGGCCTCTTCCTCGCGCCGGGCGGGCAGGTGATCCTCACGCGCCTCGCGGGCCTTTGTGGCGGCGCGGGCGGCGGCTTCGGCCTGTGAGGCGGCGACAAGGCGCTGCTGCAAGGCAGCGTCAGCCTCAAGCCGCGTGGTTTCAGCCTCGCGCCAGCGACGGTAGAGGAGCATCCCTTCGGCGCGGCGCAGTTCTTCGCCGATTTCGCGGTAGCGGGCGGCTTGGCGGGCTTGGCGCGTCAGGGTGGAAAGTTGCTGCGCCAATTGTTCCAGCACATCATCGACGCGGGTCAGGTTCTGTTCCGCCCCGGTCAGTTTCAGCTCCGCCTCATGCCGGCGGGCATAAAGACCGGAAATTCCCGCCGCCTCTTCCAGCACGCGCCGCCGCGCCTTGGGCTTGGCATTGATCAGTTCAGAGATTTGCCCTTGCCGCACCAAGGCCGGGGAATGCGCGCCGGTGGAGGCATCGGCAAACAGCATCTGCACATCGCGGGCGCGGATGTCCTTGGTGTTGGCTTTGTAGGCAGAGCCTGCATCGCGGGTGATGCGGCGGACGATTTCGATCTGATCCGCCTCGTTGAAACCCGATGGCGCGAGGCGGTCTTGGTTGTCGATCACCAGGGCCACTTCGGCGAAATGGCGGGCGGGGCGAGTGGCGGCCCCGGCGAAGATCACATCCTCCATCCCGCCGCCGCGCATGGCGGTGGGGCGGTTTTCGCCCATGACCCAGCGGAGGGCTTCCAGCAGGTTGGACTTGCCGCAGCCATTGGGGCCTACAACGCCCGTCAAGCCGTCATGGATCACCAGATCGGTGGGGTCCACAAAGCTTTTGAAGCCGTTGAGACGCAGGCGGGTGAAGCGCAAGGCAGGGGTCCTGATTCCGATATGGTCGGGTATGGTCGAGGTCTATGCCGCTTTAGTCAACGCCCGCTGTGCCGGATATGGCGGATCGGGCGGGCTTATCCCCAAGATGTTGCGTGTTCGGGTGCGGTGATCCGAAGGCGCGCGCCAAGGCGCGCAAGCGATGCGCCCTGTCCGCGCCACGGGCGCAGACAGGGCAGGCGGGGGCTGTCTGCCCCCGGTCGCCCGCAAGCGGGCGCCTCCCCCGAGGATATTTGAACAAAGGTGAAGGGGTCAGAGATTGGCCTCAACCCGGAAGCCATGGGGGATGGCGCTGTCGTCGCTGTTCAGGATCAGGTCGGCCATCACCTCGGCCACCTTGGGGGCCATGCCGAAGCCGATCTTGAAGCCGCCGTTGGCGATGAACTGGCCGGGGCGTCCAGGCCAAGGGCCAAGCATCGGGGCGCGGGTCTTGGCGCGGGGGCGGATTCCGGCCCAACGGTCGATGATCTGGGCCTTGCCGAGGAGGGGGAGGGTTGCGCGGGCGCGGTCAAGCAAGGCATCGCAAGCGGCATCAATGCTGTCGGGCGCGTCCCATGCGTTTTCCGATGTGGAGCCGATGGCGATGCTGCCATCGACATGGGGCACGATGTGCAGCGCATCGGCGAAGAGTTGCGGCAGGGCGGCAGGATTGAGGTCGGGCAGACGGAGCGACAGGGATTGGCCCTTGACGCCTGCGCCGATGGTTTTACCGAAGGCGGCGTTCAGGTCTTGCAGGCCGTGGTATCCGGTGGCCCAGAGGGTGGCGCCTTCGTTGGGCGCGTCACCGATCACCACCTTGCCGTCCAAGGCGCGGATGGCGGCGATAAGCGCTGCGCTGGCCGCGCGGGGCGAGAGGCGGGCGGTCAATGTGTCCTGGATGAGGAGTCCCGTGGGGCTGAGCGGTTCCCATTCGGCCCCTGTCGTTGGGATGACCGACCATGTGGCGCGGCCCTGCCAGAGGATTGCCGCCTCTGCGATGCGGGCGCGGGCGAGGTCAACGGCATGGGCATCGGGCAAGGGTTGCAAGCGGCCAGAGCGCAGGTAGCCGGGGTCAATGCCGCCGATCTGGGCGACATCGGCCCAGAAATCCCCGGCCATCAACAGGCTGTCGAGTTGGAATTGCTTCTTGGGGTTCCAGTTTTCCGGCACATGCGGGGCCAGGGCACCGACAAGCCCGCCGGATGATCCCGCGCCGATGCGGGTGGTCTCAACGAGGCGGACCTTTGCGCCGCGTTTCAGGCAGGCGAAGGCGCAGGCAAGGCCGAAGATGCCGCCGCCGCGCACTGTCAGATCGACCCTTGCCATTCCGTCCGCCCTTGCCCATGGATGCCGCGTCTTGTGGGGTTTAGGGCAGATGACAGGCGGCGAACAGGGCAAGGCGGGCTTGGATTGGCGCGACGGGGTGGTTCCGGTGTCGCAGCGGTTTGATGACCCCTATTTCTCGCTTGCCGATGGCTTGGCCGAAACGCGGCATGTGTTTCTGGCCGGGAATGGATTGCCCGCGCGCTTTGCCCCCGGGTTCCACATTGCGGAATTGGGCTTTGGCACCGGGTTGAACCTGCTGGCCACCCTGATCGCGGCAGAGGGGCAGGTGGGGCCGATCCGCTACACCAGCTTTGAGGCCTATCCCCTGACGGTGGCAGAGATCGCGCGGGCGTTGGAGCATTTCGCTGAGGCTGCGCCGGTGGCGGATGCGTTCCTGACCCATTGGGCGGCGGGGCGGCGGGAGTTTGCCCTGGGGCCCATGCAGGTGCAGGTGGTGATCGGGGATGCGCGCGAGACGCTGCCCGCTTGGGATGGCTTTGCCGATGCGTGGTTTCTGGACGGGTTTTCCCCGGCCAAGAACCCGGAGCTTTGGTCAGAGGCGCTGATGGACCAAGTGGCGCGGCATACGGCGGCGGGGGGCACCTTTGCGACCTATACCGCCGCAGGCCATGTGCGGCGCGCTCTGACGGCCGCGGGGTTCACGGTGGAGCGGCGCGCCGGACATGGGCGCAAACGGCATATGACAGTGGGGTGGATGGCGTGACGGGGCAGGCAATGCAGGCCAAGCAGAACACCCGGCTGGGTATCGGCCTGATGGTGGCCACCACGGCGGTCTTTGCAGCACAAGATGGGGTCTCGCGCCATCTGGCTACGGAATACAACGTGCTGATGGTGGTGATGATCCGCTTTTGGTTCTTCGCGCTGTTTGTGCTGGCGGTCGCGGCGCGGTCACCGGGAGGGCTGCGCGCAGCGGCGGTCACACGCTATCCTGTGCTGCAAACCCTGCGGGCCTTGGTGCTGATCCTTGAGATTTGCGTCATGGTGCTTGGCTTTGTGAAACTGGGGCTGGTGGAAAGCCATGCTGTCTTTGCCTGCTTTCCCTTGCTGGTCGCGGCCTTGTCCGGGCCTGTGCTGGGGGAAAAGGTGGGCTGGCGGCGCTGGACGGCGATTGGCATCGGTTTTGTCGGCATGATGATCATCCTGCAACCGGGGTTCGGGGTGTTTTCGCCTTGGGCTTTGGTGCCGCTGGCCTCGGCCCTGTTGTTTGCGCTGTACAGTCTGCTCACGCGTTATGTGGCGCGGGGGGATGCGGCCTCGGTCAGTTTCTTCTGGACCGGGACCGTGGGCGCGGTGGGGATGACGGTGGTGGGCATCTGGTTCTGGGAGCCGATGACCGGCCCGGATTGGGTCTGGATGCTGGTGCTGTGCTGCACGGCGGTGCTGGGGCACTGGCTGTTGATCCGCTGCTATGCGGTGGCAGAGGCGTCGGCGGTGCAGCCCTTTGCCTATCTGCAACTGGTTTTCGCCTCGGCGCTTGGGCTGACGGTGTTTGGCGATGCGTTGCGGCTGAATGTGGCCATCGGGGCCGGGGTTGTGGTGCTGGCGGGGCTGTTCACCCTGTGGCGGCAGCGCCTGCGCGAGGGGGAAGCGCGGTCCTGATCAGCGCTTGGACCGCGTCTGCGGCGGCTTGGATTTCGGATGGAACATATACCGAAGAATATGCCCTGAAATCTTTCGCTCGACGGGCTTTCCTGTAGAGTTCCACCTGAACGCGCATCACTGAAAGAAGGCTGCAATGACCGTCAAGGGACCGTTGCCCCTAAGCCGTTGGCTATGGCGTTCCTATCTGCGGGCGGCCTTGGTGCCGCTGATGCTGATCGAATTGTCCTTTGTGGTCATCTACTTCGTCACCACCAATGTCGTCTATGAACGCAGCGCCGCAACGGTGCGCGACATGGCCACCGATGCCTTGGCGGATACCGCCCGGCGCGAGGCGGATGTGATTGCCCGCCGCCTTGAGACGATCAGTGCTTTGACGCGTGTATATGGGGCCGAGGCGGCGCGGGCCTTGGCGTCGGATGCGGATGCGCCACCCGAAGAAAAGGCGCGGCACGCGATGACTGCGGATGGGGTGTTTCACACCACGCGCGATACTGGCGGGTCGGCGGTGTTCTATTCCGGCATCGTTCCGGTCGGCGAGGCTGAGCGGCAGAAGGTCTGGCGCACGGTGCAGCTTGATCCGATCATGAAAAGCATCGTCGAGACCGATCCGCTGATCCGGCAGGTCTATCTGAACACCTATGACAGTCTGAACCGGATTTACCCCTATTTCGACGTGCTCTCGGTCTATCCGCCCAAGATGGATATCCCGAGTTACAATTTCTATTACGAGGCGGATGCCACCCATAACCCCAAGCGTGGGGCCGTTTGGACGGATGCTTATGTCGACCCGGCGGGGGCTGGCTGGATGGTGTCTGCCATCGCCCCGGTTTACGGCGCTGACCGATTGGAAGGTGTGGTGGGCATTGATGTCACCATCGCCACGATCATCCAGCATGTCCTGAACCTGCGATTGGAAGGCGATGGTTACGCTGTGTTGATCGGGCGCGATGGCACCATCCTCGCACTGCCTCCGGCCGGAGAGGCAGATTGGGGGGTGAGCGAATTGATCGACCACAGCTACAATGAGGCGATCCTGCAAGACACGTTCAAGCCCGAAAGCTTCAACATCTTTCGAAGGGCAGAGTTGGCCGCTTTGGCGCAGGCGATCAACGACAGGCCGCAGGGGCGGCAGGGGTTCGACTTTGGCCGCCCGATGATTGCGGGGTGGTCCACGGTGGCTGGGCCGAACTGGACGCTGGTCGTGATGGCGTCCGAACAGGCGGTGCTGGTTGCGGCGACGGACCTGCGCGCGCAACTGGCCTTCGTGACCAAGGGGATGCTGGCGATCCTGATCCTGTTTTACGCCGTGTTCTTCGGGTTCCTGTGGCGCCGATCCGTGGCGATGAGCCGCCGTGTGGCACAGCCCCTTGCGGCGATTGAGGCAAATATGCTGCGCATATCGCAAGGCGGGGAAATCCCTGCGACCCATCGCTATGAGATCGCCGAATTGCAGACGGTGGGCGATCATCTGGTGCGGATGGGGGTGGGCTTGCAAGCGGCGAACCGGTCCAAGGCCGCGTTCCTTTCGGCGATGAGCCATGAGTTCCGCACACCACTGAACGCGATCAACGGCTTTTCCGATCTTCTGCTGACGGCCAAGGGCGAGGTGCTGGATGCCGAACGGATGCGACAGGTTGCGGCGATCTCGGACGCCGGGCAGCAAATGCTGCACCTGATCGAGGGCGTGATTGACCTTGCCCGCATCGAACAGGGCAGCGTGAGCCATTCGCTTGGCCCCGTCGATGCGCTGGCCGTTGTCCGCCGTGCCGTGGCGGGACAGGCCGAGGCTGCGCGCAGACGGCACCTGACGGTGACGGTCGCGGAACGCACCGTGCCGCCATTGCGGGCGGATGCCGAGATTTTGGCGCGCATCCTTGGTCACCTGATCTCTAACGCGGTGAAATACAACCGCGAGGGAGGACGGGTCACGGTGGACTTTACCCTTGCGCCGAACAGCGTTGCCATCACCGTGCGCGACACTGGGCATGGCATCGCGCCAGACTTGCAAGCGCGCCTGTTCCAGCCGTTTGAACGGTTGGGGCAGGAAAACAGCACCATCGGCGGGGCGGGGATCGGGCTGGCCCTGTCACGTCGTCTGGCGGAACAGATCGGCTGCTCAATCACGCTGGATGACAGCACGGCGCAAGGGTCCAGTTTCACCCTGCATGTGCCGATGATGGCGCAGGCCGCCT
>CALRPK020000073.1:0-7272 GCA_943370015.1 Paracoccus haematequi | reverse complement strand
GGCCTTTGACATCGCAGGCACGGGGATTGCCGATGAAACCAGCCTGATCGAGGCGATCGACTACGCCCTGCACCTGACCGCGCCGGGGGTGCCGGGCTGAGGCCAAAAAAACGGGCCGGGAAAACCCGGCCCAGTCAGGGGAAAACAATCAGGGGAAAACCGCTGGCGTGACGGTCAGTCGCGCCAGAAGGGTTTTTCAACCTCGTCCCGTGCGCGGTCTGGTGTCAGGCCGATGTCCTTCAGGATATGCCCCTCCACCCGCGCCAGCGCGTGGCGGCTGCGGCGGCGGTCGTCCCAGCGGGCCACGACCAGTGCCAGCGCAACCAATGCCCGCGACAGCGGCGGCAGGTGGGCGGGCAGGGCGAGTGTGGCGGTCCGGGCCGACATGGCAGTCTCCTATTTGTATTGATACAATGTGTCTGTTCGCGTAACAAATGGATACAATGCCACGCCGCGACTCACCAGAGGAACATTGTGACCGGAACAATCTGGACGCCTGACCTGACACATTTCCCCGGTCCCAAATACCTCGCCCTCAGCCGGGCTCTGCGTGAGGCGGTGCGGGCGGGCACCTTGGCCGAAGGCAGCCAACTGCCCACCGTGCGCGATCTGGCGTGGCATCTGGGGGTGACTCCCGGCACCGTCAGCCGCGCCTATGCGCTGGCCACGCAAGAGGGCTTGCTTGCCGCCACTGTCGGGCGCGGCACCTTTGTTGCCGCCCGCGCGCCGCGTCTGGGGCCGACGCAGCCCTTGTTCGTGGAACGCGAACCGCAATACCTGCAAGGACGCGCCGATCTGCGTGCGCCGCAATTGCCTGATGTGGGGCAGGGAGAGGCCTTTCGTGCCGCGCTTTTGGCGGCGGCAGAGACGGTGGGCCCGGATTGGATCGACTACCCCAGCCAACGGGCCGAGGCCCCCTTGCGCGCCGCCATCGTGGATTGGGTGTCGGACCGCGTGCTTGGCGCGGTGGGACCAGAGGACATCGCCCTGACGGCGGGCGGGCAGAATGCCATCAATCTGATCCTGCTGTGCTGCCTGCGCGGGGATCGTCCCGTGGTGCTGACCGAAGAACTCTCATACCCCGGCTTCCGCCACGCCGCCCGTCTGGCCCGCGCCGATGTGGTGGGGGTGGAAACCGATGCCGAAGGTCTGGTGCCCGAGGCGCTGGAGGCAGCCTGTCGTCGCCACGGCGCGCAGGTGCTCTGTGTGACGACCGAGGCGCAGAACCCCACCACCGCCCGCATGGGGCTGGAGCGCCGCCAGCGTATCGCTGCGATTGCCCGGCATTTCGACCTGCAAGTGATCGAGGATGATTGTTACAGCCTGACCGACAGCAATCTGCCCTCTTTGCGCGCGCTGGCACCGGAACGGGTCTGGCATGTCGGCAGCCTGTCGAAAACCATCTCGGCCGCGCTGCGCTTTGGCTATGTGGTCTGCCCGGCGGGGATGGGGGAAACCGGGCGCTTGACCGCGCAGCACGCCTCTTTCGCGCTGGCAAAGCCGGTGTCGGACATCGCGCTGCATCTTTTCACCAGCGGGGTGGCGGTCGACCTCAGGCGCAAGGGGGCGGCGGATCTTGAGACGCGGTTGGCGCTGACCGTGCAGCATCTGGGGCGGTTCGATCTGACATGGCAACCGGGGTTGCGCTTTGTGTTTCTGCGCCTGCCGCAGGGGTGGCGGGCCTCGACCTTCACCCGCGAGGCCGAGGCCGAGGGGGTCTTGGTCCGCTCTGCCGATGAATACACGCTGATCCATGGCCGCGCGCCGCAGGCGGTGCGTTTGGCGATGGCTGGCAATGTGCCCTTGGCACGGTTCGAGGCGGGGTTGCGGTCACTGGCGCGGCTGCTAAATCGCCCGCCCTATGATCCCCCCGCCGTCTGATCCGGCCCAAATCGCAAAGCTGCCTGCAAAACACAGGATAAGGCATGCGGCGCTCCCCACCCTTTGGTCGTTCTGCGCGCGACAGGCGGGGGTCTCCATTCCAATGGATGTGTTGCGCCCCGCTTATCCTTTCCCCGATGCTGATTTCCATAAGAAAAACAAGACAGGCGGATCAGGGACAATGGGACTTCAGGCATCTTTTCACGCACCACATGGCGGAGCCGACTTTCTGGGCATGCGCAAGGCACGCTCAGGGGCCACGGAAATCGTCTATGACGACGGCGCAGCCCGGCGCATGGTGTGGCGCGTGACAGCCGCCAAACCCGATGAGGCCCGGATTTCCGAAGCCATGCGTGTCGCCGTCGGCAGCGCACGGGTTGTGACCACGCTGTATGATGAGCTGACCAAGCACGCCATCGCCATCGAACGGGTGGGGCTGTAACTCCCTCCCTTCTTGGCCTTTGTGCACAGGAATAAGGCGCATCACGCGCTGACGCCGCGTTTTTGAACAAACAGCCCCCGGATCATCCGCGCCAGCCCTTGCCAGAGGCAAAGCGCATCGTCTAGTTTTGATCAAACGGGGTTGTTGCCGGGGTTTTGACCACGGCGCGGCACCCGGCCAACAGGGGGCGCAATGTCAGGAAACAAAAGTTCCGGTGGACGGTCCGGGCAACTGGGGCGGTCCGAGGCCAAAAGCGGGCTGATGCTGATCAGTCCGACCGCGATTTTCGCGCTGCTGTTGTTGGCCGCGCCTTTGGCCACGATCATCGCCTACAGCTTCATGGCGGATGGCTATCTGACCATCATCCCGCAGTTCCAGATCTGTAACTACATCGGCACCTGTTCCAGCTATGAAATGCAGGACGGCGTGCTGACGGCGGCCAAGGAATACAAGGGCGTGTTCTCTGACCCCTTGGCGCAGACCTTGCTGGTGCGGTCCTTGGGCGTGTCGCTGATGGTCACGCTGGTGACGGTGGTGCTGGCCTTTCCGGTGGCCTATTTCGTCAGCTTCCACGTGGCGCCAGAGCGCAAATCGCTGTGGCTCTTCCTGATCACCATCCCGTTCTGGACCTCGTACCTCGTCCGTGTGTTCCTGTGGAAGGTGATCCTTGGCTATAACGGGGTCATCAACTCGGCCCTGATGGGGATTGGCATCATTGATGAACCCATCACCGCGCTGAACTACAACGTGGGCGCGATCATCACCACGCTGGCCCATGCCTATGCGCCCTTTGCCATCCTGCCGATCTTCGTGGCCTTGGAAAAGATCGACCGATCCTTCCTTGAGGCGGGGCAAGACCTTGGCGAAAGCGCCTTCAACACCTTCCGCCGCGTGACATTGCCCTTGGCGATGCCGGGGGTGGTTTCGGCCACGCTGATCGTGTTCATCCCGACCGTGGGCGATTACGTGACGCCGAACCTTGTCGGCGGACCCGAAGGCAAGCTGGTCGCGAACCTGATCCAGTTGCAATACATGAAGCTGGACAATTACCCGCTGGGCTCTGCCACGGCGGTGTCGGCGATGCTGATGGTGGCGGTGGTCAGCCTGATCTTCCTGTTCCTGACGCGCCGTTATCTGAGGGGGCCGAAATGAAGGGCGGTTGGTTCCGGGGCTATGCCATCGTCTATCTTCTGGTGCTTTACGCGCCGATCATGCTGCTGCCGATCTTTGCCTTCAACGACAGCGCCATCGTCTCTTTCCCCTTGGCGGGCTTCACCACCAAATGGTTCACCCAATTGGCCGAAGAACCGACGCTGCATGACGCGCTGAAGAACTCGCTCTTCATCGCGGTCTCAACGGCGGTGATTTCCACGCTGTTCGGCATCCTCGCCGCCCGCGCCTCGACCCGTTTCGTGTTCCCGGCCAAGGGTGCGATCATGGGGCTGATCATGCTACCCTTGGTCCTGCCCGAGATTATCGCGGCAGTGTCCTTGCTGGTGGTGTTTCTGGGCATCGGCATTCCGCTGGGCCTGATCACCATCATTCTGGGCCATGTGCTGGTCTGCACGCCGTTCTCCATCGCCATCCTGTCGGCGGCCTTCCAATCCTTGGACAAATCGCTGGAAGAGGCGGCCTATGACCTTGGTGAGACGCCGTTGTCGACCTTTTGGCTGATCATCCTGCCCTTGGTGATGCCGGGGATCATCTCATCGCTGTTGATCACCTTCACGATCTCGCTGGATGAGTTCATCATGGCCTTCTTCCTTGGCGGCACCAATGTGACGCTGCCGGTCTATATCTTCTCGCAGTTCCGCTTCCCGCAATCGGTGCCGGTCATCATGGCGCTGGGGACATTGCTGGTGCTGCTGTCCATCACCCTGCTTGCGATTGCCGAATACTTCCGCCGCCGTGGCATCGCAAAGACTGGCGGAAAGAATACCGGAGGCTTCCTGTGACCTTTTCCGCTGACCGTTCGACCATGATCGAATTCCGCAACGTCCACAAATACTACGGCGATTACCACGCCCTGCGCGGCATCAGCGGCGAGATCAAGGCGGGGGAGTTCTTCTCGCTCCTCGGTCCCTCTGGCTGCGGCAAAACCACGCTTTTGCGCACCATCGCGGGGTTTGAGGGGATATCCTCGGGTGCCGTGCTGATCGACGGCAAGGATACGGCGGGTATCCCGCCCAACAAGCGCCCGACCAACATGGTGTTTCAATCCTATGCCATCTTCCCGCATCTGACCGTGGCGGAAAACGTGGGCTTCGGCCTGCGCCGCGACCCGCGCTCTGCCGCGGAAAAGGCCCGCGCGGTGGATGAGGCGCTAGAGATGGTGGGGCTGAAAGGCTATGGCGGGCGCGCCGCCAATGCTCTGTCCGGCGGTCAACGCCAACGGGTGGCTTTGGCGCGGGCGCTGATCCTGAAGCCCAAGGTTCTGCTGCTGGATGAACCCCTGTCCGCGCTGGACAAAAAGATGCGCGAATTGATGCAGGTGGAGCTGATCAAGCTGCAACGCCAAGTCGGCATCACCTTCATCCTTGTGACCCATGACCAGGAAGAAGCCTTGGTCATGTCCGACCGCATCGCCGTGATGTTTGAAGGCGAAATCGCCCAACTGGCGGACCCAGAGACGCTCTATCGTCGCCCCAACAGCCGCAAGGTGGCGGATTTCATCGGCACGATGAACTTCATCCCTTGCGAGGTTTTGGGCGAAAGCGGTGGCCAGATCGAGGTGGACGCCAAAGGTCTGGGCCGTGTCACCCTGTCCGCCGATCAGGCGCCGCCACCGAAAGGGGCCGAGTCGCCCGTGGTGGGCTTGCGCCCCGAAACGCTGACGCTGCTCTATCCCGGTCAATCCACCCAAGACCGCACCGTCGATGGTGTGGTGGATGAGGTGATCTATTTCGGCGACATGACCTATTACGATGTCTACATCGGCGACACGGATGTTGAGGTGCGCCTGTCGATGCGCAACGTGCCGGGGCGTCCGATCCTTGATGTGGGCGCGCAGGTGCAATTGGCGTGGAATCCCTCGGCGCTGGTGTTGTTCCGGTGATCCTGCCTGCGTGCCTTCAGCCGCCCGAATGGCTGAAGCGCGCGACAGAGGCCCCGCCGGCCTTGGTGTTCCACACCAAGGGGCCGCATGCGGACCGCTTGCTGTCGGGTGGGTTTCGGCTGCTGGGGGCCTTGTCGGATCACGCCGCAGGGCAGGGTTGGGATGTGCAGGCGGTGGAATTCACCGATGCCTCCCCGGCCTATGCCGCCGCAGACAACCGCCATATCCATGTGTTAATGGAAGATTTCCCCGCCTATGGCCCGCGCGTGTTCCATGCCGTGCCGGGCTATCTGCGCGGCTGGTGGTTTTTTGACGAACTTGCCACGCGCAACAATTCGTCGATCCGTTTTCACGGCTTTGATCCCCGCAGCGTCAAAGAGGCTTTCGCCACCCGCTTTACGGACAAGCTGCGCGCGCAATTCGCCGGGCGCAACTTCACCAAATTCGCCCAACGCCCAAGGGGAGAGGAAGCGATTCCAACAGGTTGCCTTGCTTTCTTCGCGCAAGGCTTTAACGTCCCCCCGCACCAGACCCATTATGCCGGGGTGCTCGACCTCGCCCGTGCCACCATCGCCGCGCGGGGGGAGCGGGCTGTCGTCATCAAACCCCATCCCAAGAACAGCCTTGAAGAGCTTGAGGCGCTCGCCGCCCTGCATGACCCCACCGCCGGGGTGCATGTCACGGATGCGTCGATCCACGACATTCTGGAGGCCTGCGCCTGTGTTGTCACGGTGACCTCTGCCGTTGCCTTTGAAGGCTTCCTTCACGGCAAACCCGCCGTGGTGGCAGGCCAAGTGGACTATCCGCAGAACGTCATCACCCTGACCGACCCCGCCAGACTGCCCGATGCCATCGCCGCTGCGCTGTCGCGCGACTGGCCGCATGACCGCTTTGTCACATGGTACCTGCGCCAGCATTGCCTTGAGGACCGTGCTGAAAGCTTGCCCCGCGTGCTGGAACGGCTGCACCGCAAGGGTCTCACTCTGGGAGATTTGGACCAGCGCGGCTGGTTCTAGCAATCCGGCGGCAACAGACCCAATCCGCGCAGGTAGATGCCAATCCCGGCCTCTAGCAGGTCTTCGGGCGGGAAGGGGGATTTGGCCCCCGGTGCGCCGCGCATGTAAAGTTCCACCACACCATGCGACATAGCCAGCACATGGGCCGAAAACATCGCGGGTGGCGGGCGGCGGCTTTCGGGCATCTGTTCGGACAGCTTGGCCGCGGCCTTTTCCAGCACGCCCCGCGCCTTTTCCGCCACCAAGGCCAGATCGGGAAAGGCGTTCAGCGACAGCCCGCTTTCGAACATCGCCATGTAATGACCGGGATATTTCCGCGCAAAGGCGAGATAGGCGCGGCCGGTGGATTCAAAGGCCGCCAGCGCGGACGGTTTGCCATCGTCATAGGCATATTCCATCAGCGCGGCGAAGATGTCGTAGCCCTGACGCGCCACCTCGGCCAACAGTTCCTCGCGTCCGGCGAAGTGGCGATAGACGGCGGCGGGGGTGACATCGGCCTGTTTCGCGGCCTCGGACAGGGTAAAGCCGGTCGGACCGCGCTCTGCGATCAAGGTCAGCGCGGCCTCGACCAATGCCTGCCGAAGATTGCCGTGGTGATAGCCGCGCTTCATCTCATCCTTTCGGGCGCAGCCCCGGCCCGCCACAGATCAGCGGATCGGGCGTGCCGATCAGGGCCTTGTCCTTGCCCTTGAACTCTACCGCATGCAGCACGGTCTGCACCGCCGCGATGCGGGCGCGTTTCTTGTCATCCGACAGGATCACCGTCCAAGGCGCATGGTCGAAATGGCTACGTTCCATCGTCTCGTCAATGGCTTTGCAATACTCATCCCACTTCGACAGACCGTCGATGTCGATGGGCGACAGCTTCCACTGTTTCA
>CALRPK020000072.1:0-7323 GCA_943370015.1 Paracoccus haematequi | reverse complement strand
TTTCAAGTCAGCCCGCGAAATTGCTTGAGCGGTACACTTCCTTGGTCGCACGCCCAAACATTTCACTTCTACGTGAAGATCACTCCTGGTCCGCTTCCGCCGCCGCCACGCTGCGCCCCCGGAACCCTTGGGCCACCACGAATTTCTCGGAACTGTCTGAGCGGCTGGCCGGTGGCTTCACATTCGCCACCTTGCGGAAGTTCTTCTTCAGCAGGGTCTGCATCTCATTCTCTGCCCCGCCCGCCAGAACCTTGGCGACAAAGGTGCCGCCCTCTTCCAGCACGTCAAAGGCAAAGGCCAAAGCCGCCTCAACCAGTGCGATGATGCGCAAATGGTCGGTGCCCTTGTGCCCTGATGCGGCGGCGGCCATGTCGGACATCACCACATCAGCCTTGCCGCCCAGCCAGCCCTTGACCAGCGCGTCAGCCTCATCCGACAGGAAATCCAGCACGTGGATTTGCGCGCCGGGAATGGGTTCGATCTCTTGCAAGTCGACACCCAAGACCGATCCTTGCGGCTTTTTCGGATTGTCCCCCTGCGCATTGACCCGCGCCACGGCGACCTGACACCAGCCGCCCGGCGCACAGCCAAGGTCCACGACCCGCCCGCCGGGTTTCAGGAACCCGTATTTGTCATCGAGTTCCAATATCTTATAGGCCGCGCGGCCACGATAGCCCTCTTTCTTGGCGCGTTGCACATAGGGATCATTCAACTGCCGTTCCAGCCAAAGGGTCGAGGACAGTTTGCGCCCCTTGGCGGTCTTGACCCTGACGCGCAGCTCTCGCTGGCCCCGGCCTGAGGTGTTCTTATCCGTCGTCATGCGAATGGTCCGTCTTCCAGAACGCCATCTGCGCTCATCTGTGCATAAAGAAGCCCCTCGCGCAGGCCACGGTCGGCCACGCTCAGGCGATCTGTTGGCCATATCCGCATCAGCGCCTGAAGGATAGCCGCCCCGGACATGATCAGCGAATGTCGGTCGCGCCCGATGCGCGGATCGGTGCGGCGGCCTTCGGGACCAAGCGACAGGTAATCGCGGATCACGGAATCAATCTGGTCCGAGCTCATCTCCAAACCGTCCACTTTGGTGCGGTCATAGCGGCGCAGGTTCAGATAGCTGGCCGCCACCGTCGTGACCGTGCCAGAGGTGCCGATGATCTGAAACCCATCCCGCGGATTTTCGCGATTATAGGGCGAAAAACTGGACAGGTTCTCTTCAAAGAACCACGACATCAGGGCAAAACGCGCGGCGTCGTCTTCGACATCGACGAATTGATCCTTCAGCGTCGCCACCCCCAAGGGGACAGAAATCCAGTCGACCACCCGCGCCTCATTCTCGGCCTGGGCGTGAAAGCCGCGATGCAGGCGCATGATGGCGCGGGGGCGCTCTTCGGGGGGAACGCGGCTCAGGTCGATCCACACCAGCTCGGTCGATCCGCCGCCGATATCCACCACCAAAAGCTGTTCGGTGCGCGGGCTGACCAAGGGCGCGCAGGAGATGACCGCTAGGCGCGCCTCTTCCTCGGTCGCGATGATCTCCAAAGACAGGCCGGTTTCGCGGCGGACCTGACGGATGAACTCCTTGGCATTGCGGGCGCGGCGGCAGGCCTCGGTTGCGACCAGACGCATCCGGCGCACGCCGTGCTTTTCGATCTTTTTCTGACAAATCCGCAGAGCCTGTATCGTGCGTGTCATTGACGCACGCGACAAGCGGCCCGAGGCTTCCAGCCCCACGCCAAGTTGGACAGTCTTGGAAAAACTGTCCACGACCTGAAACTGACTGCCCTTTGGCTGGGCGATCAGCATCCGGCAACTGTTCGTGCCAAGATCCAGCGCCGCATAAAGCTGCGCCGAATTCGGCATAGGGGGCTGAGACGGTTCGACCGGTCCGCGGCCACGGTCTGGCGTGGCGCGCGGCATCGGGATCGCGTCCGCCCCCTGGGGACGCTCGGGCGTCATACCGCCCTCCATATGTGGTTGAGATAAAGGTATCCCCCCCGCCCCCGTGACGCAAGCGCAGAAGTCCGGCCTGCAAAGACCATGTGCGGCTCAAGTCCAAGTTGAAGATTTTTCCATTTGCCCCCGTCGCAGGATGCCGTGCGATGCGCTAGGTGAAGGCAGAGGGTGGCGGGGTCGCCTTCCGCCTGCGCCATGTCGAAAACCGACTCCGGCTGTCGCAGACTGGCGTTATCAACAAGGGCAACAGTGCAAAGGGGAATCGGATGGCGGATGTAACGGTGGTCTTCTGGCGCGACATTCCAGCCCAAGTCATCGTGGGCAAGGGACGGCGCGGTTCAAAGGTGCAACTGACCGAACGGTTTGAACAAGCCATCGACCGCTGCGCCATGAAAGTAGGCGCGCGCGACACCGACAGCTATCTTGCCGAATGGCGCAAGGCCGCCCCCTATGAGGTCGAAGGCGATCCCGATCAGATCGCCCGGTCCGAGGCGGACCGCTTGGAAGCCGAATATGACACCGCGCGCCTGAAAGCGCTGATTGATGCCGACGGATGGGCCGCCAAGGCCTGATCCCGACCCGATAACCGCCCCCCGGCCTGAATACCCCCAAGGAGCGACCCATGGCCCTGTTCAACTTCCGCCGCGAGGCGACCGCCCCGACCAGCACGGTCAATCCTCAGGTCGAAGCCTTCCTGTCGGGCTATTCGATTGAGGTGATGCCCCGCACCGCCGAAAAGGTCGAAGATTTCCGCGCCCTGCTGCCGCGCGGCACCCGCGTCTATATCGCCCATATCGACGGCACGCCGATCGAGGACATGGTGGCGACTGCCAAGCGTCTGAACGCCGAAGGTTTCCCGGTGATGCCGCACTTCCCGGCGCGCATCATCAAGGACAAGGCGACGCTTCTGGATTGGGTCGCCCGCTACAAGGGTGAGGCCGATGTAAAGCAGGCCCTGCTGTTGGGTGGCGGTGTGCCGCAGCCCGCCGGGGATTACGACAACTCGATGCAACTGATCGAATCCGGCGCTTTTGATGGATTTGATCGTCTGCACGTCGCAGGCCACCCCGAAGGCAACAAGGACATCGATCCCGATGGATCGGACCGCGCCGTGATGGAAGCCGCGCGTTGGAAATCGGCCTTTGCCGAGCGCACCGATGCCAAGATGGCGATGGCCACGCAGTTCTGCTTTGAGGCGGGCCCCGTGATCGCTTGGGTGGACCGTCTGCGCGCCGAAGGTGTGAACCTGCCCGTCCATATCGGCGTGGCAGGTCCCGCCAAGCTGCAAACCCTGATCAAATTCGCCATCGCCTGCGGGGTTGGCCCGTCCCTGCGCGTGCTGCAAAAGCGCGCGATGGATGTGACCAAACTCTTGCTGCCCTATGAGCCGACCGACTTCGTTGCCGAACTCGCGGCGCACAAGGCCGCAAACCCCGGCTTTGGCATCGAACAGGTCCATTTCTTCCCCTTGGGCGGCATCAAGACCAATGCCCAATGGGTCACCGAAAACGGCGGCGCCTCGGGCGTCCCGGTCGCCGCAACCGCCTGAGGAATAGGTTCAAGAATGACCCGCACCGTACTGGAATCCAAAACGAAAACCGTCGTCATCGGCTTTGACGAACCGTTCTGCGTGATCGGCGAACGCATCAACCCCACGGGCCGCAAAAAGCTCGCGGCTGAGTTGGAGATGGAAAACTACGACACCGTGCTGAAAGACGCGCTGGAACAGGTGGCCTGCGGGGCGACGGTGCTTGACATCAACTCGGGCGCCGTGTTCACCAACCGCATGGCCGCCGATCCGCGCTATGCCGACAACAACTTTGTTGAACCGCCGCTGATGAAGGCGCTGATCGAGATGGTGCAGGGTGTGGTCGATGTGCCCTTGTGCATCGACTCCTCGGTTCCCGGTGCCTTGGAGGCCGGCTTGATGGCGGCTGAGGGGCGTCCCCTGCTGAACTCGGTCACGGGTGAAGAAGAGCGGATGGAGCTCGTCCTGCCGTTGGTCAAGAAATACAACGTGCCGGTGGTGGCGATTTCGAACGACGACACCGGCATTTCGCCCGATCCCGATGTGCGCTTTGCCGTGGCGAAAAAGATCGTGCAGCGCGCCGCCGATTTCGGCATTCCCGCGCATGACATTGTGGTTGACCCGCTGGTGATGCCGATTGGCGCGATGGCCTCTGCCGGGCAGCAGGTCTTTGCGCTGGTCCGTCGCCTGCGCGAGGAATTGGGCGTGAACACCACCTGCGGCGCGTCCAACATCAGCTTCGGCCTGCCGCAGCGCCATGGTGTGAACGCGGCCTTCTTGCCGATGGCGATTGGCGCGGGCATGACCTCGGCTATCATGAACCCGGTGCGTCAGGTGGAGATGGAGGCGATCCGCGCCGCCAACCTGTTGATGAACCATGATGAAAACAGCGGCGAATGGATCCGCTTTTCCAAGGTGGTCGAAGCGGTTGAGAGCGGCATGACCTTCGCCGAAGCCTCTGCCGCCGCCACCCAAGCCGCAGGCGGCCGTCGCGGCGGGCGCCGCGGTCGCGGCTGATAACCAAAGCTTAACCATGCGGCGCATAGGCTGCGCCGCATGGATCGCATTCGCAAAGACCCGGCTGAAAACTGGCTCACACTCATCTTCTCTGCGAAGGCAGCTTCTCTGCGAAGGCAGCAAATGGTCAGGTGATCCGTCGCAACATCACCTGGATCGACCGCGAGGTGGGGCGGGAACGATTTGTCGCAGAGGTGCGACGCCGGGGATTCCATCTGTTTCAAACGGCGGATCAGTTCATCGTCGTGTGCCACTCTGGGCCGATCCATATGCTGTTCTGAAACGGGCCAACGAATTTTCTGCGAAAATTCAGGCCCTCACCTGCCGCGTCCCTGATTTTTCGCAGAAAAATCGTTGGGATGCGTAGAGAGGCTGACAACTCGCCCGCATGACGCCCCCCGACCTTCAGACGACGCGATCAGGCATTGCAGCCGCCGCGCACCGCCCTAAAACCGTGAAGCGCGAATAGACAAGGTGAACCGATGTCCGAAGATGCTCTCGTGATCTTTACCCCCTCCGGCAAGCGGGGGCGCTTTGCCATCGGCACGCCGGTGCTGACGGCGGCGCGGCAGTTGGGGGTGGATCTCGATTCCGTCTGCGGCGGGCGCGGCATCTGTTCGAAATGCCAGATCACCCCCTCTTATGGCGATTTTCCCAAGCATGGTGTGACGGTCGCCGATGGGGCGCTGACCGAATGGAATGCGGTGGAAGAGCGCTACAAATCCAAGCGCGGGTTGATCGACGGGCGGCGTTTGGGCTGTCAGGCCAAGGTGATGGCCGATGTGGTGATTGACGTCCCACCGGAAAGCCAAGTCCACAAGCAGGTGATCCGCAAGTCGGCGACCCAGCGCGACATCGTGATGGACCCCGCCACCCGCCTGCTTTACGTCGAGGTGGCCGAGCCGGACATGCACGAACCCACCGGGGATTTTGAACGTTTGGCGATTGCCCTGCGTGACCAGTGGCAGGTGCCGGATGTCGCCGCCGACCTGACGCTGATGCGCCGCCTGCAACCCGTCCTGCGCAAGGGCGAATGGAAAGTCACCGTCGCCCTGCACAAGGGCAACCACGACGACCGTCACCGCATTCTGGACATTTTCCCCGGCTTCCATGATGGGGGCCTCTATGGGCTGGCCATCGACCTTGGCTCCACCACCATCGCGGCGCATCTGTGTGACCTGCGCGATGGGTCGGTGCTCGCCTCCTCGGGCCTGATGAACCCGCAAATCCGCTTTGGCGAAGACCTGATGAGCCGGGTTTCCTATGCGATGATGAACCCCGGCGGCGATGTGGAAATGACCCGCGCGGTGCGCGAGTCGATCAATGCCTTGGCAGCCTCGATTGCCGAGGAAGCCGGGGTGGACACGAAGGCGATCTATGAGGTGGTCTTTGTCTGCAACCCCGTGATGCACCATCTGCTCTTGGGGATTGACCCGGTGGAACTGGGACAGGCCCCCTTTGCTTTGGCAACCTCTGGCAGCCTGTCGCTGGATGGGCGCGATCTCGACTTGTCGAACCTGAACCCCGCCGCGCGGGTCTATATCCTGCCCTGCATCGCGGGCCATGTGGGGGCCGATGCCGCTGCCGTGGCGCTGTCGGAAGAGCCGAACAAATCCAAGGACATGGTGCTGATCGTCGATGTCGGCACCAATGCGGAAATCCTCTTGGGCAATGAGACGCGGGTTCTGGCCTGTTCGTCGCCCACGGGTCCGGCCTTTGAGGGCGCGCAAATCTCCTCAGGGCAGCGCGCCGCGCCGGGGGCCATCGAACGGGTGGAGATTGACCCGGTGACGAAAGAACCCCGCTTCCGTGTCATCGGGTCTGACATCTGGTCCGACGATCCGGCCTTTGCCGAGGCGACCAAGCACTCCGGCATCACCGGCATCTGCGGGTCCGGCATCATTGAGGCGGTAGCGGAGTTGCGGATGGCGGGCCTGCTTGATCCCGGCGGCTTGATCGGCAGTCCCGAGCAGACCGGCACTTGGCGCTGCACGCCCGAAGGGCGCACGCACAGCTATGTGCTGCATGACGGCAGCCTTGAGGGCGGGCCGAAGATCATGGTCACCCAGGGCGATATCCGCGCCATCCAACTGGCGAAATCCGCGCTTTATGCGGGGGCACGTCTGTTGATGGATGAAATGGGCGTGGACAAGGTCGACCGCGTCACCCTCGCCGGGGCCTTTGGCGCGCATATCAGCCCCAAGCATGCGATGGTCTTGGGGATGATCCCCGATGTGCCGCTGGACCATGTCACCAGCGCAGGCAATGCGGCAGGCACCGGGGCACGCATCGCGCTGTGCAACGTGGCCGCGCGCAATGCGATTGAAGAAACCGTTCACCACATCCACAAGGTCGAAACCGCGATTGAGCCGCGCTTTCAGGAACATTTCGTCAACGCCAATGCCATCCCGCATGCGACGGACCCGTTCCCGGAACTGTCCAAGATCGTCACCCTGCCCGATGTCAGTTTCAACGCCAACGGCTCGGGCGGTGACGGACGGCGGCGGCGGCGCGGCTGATAAGCGCTTTCCTTTTGGCAAGCTGCGGTTAACCTCAGCCGACGCAACAACGGTGGGACATGAGTGACGATCCGGTGGCAGACCTGCTTGTCAGGGTCGCGCGGCAAGACCGCGCGGCCTTTCAGGCAGTGTATAATGACGCTTCGGCGAAACTCATGGGCGTCTGCCTGCGTATCCTTGGCACAAGAAGCGAGGCCGAGGATGCGTTGCAGGAAGTTTTCACCCGTGTCTGGCTGCGCGCAGCCCGGTTCGACCCTGAAAAGGGGCGCGGCATGACGTGGCTGATCTCTATTGCGCGCAACCATT
>CALRPK020000071.1:0-7379 GCA_943370015.1 Paracoccus haematequi | reverse complement strand
CCAGGGTTCCGCCTCAACCTCTGGCTCAAACACCGCGCCGGGGGGCAGGGGTTGGGGCGCTTGGCCCAGATCGGCCCCACCGGGGCGCAGCGCGGTCAGCGCCTGCGTGCGGGCCTGCACCCGGACGGAAACGGGCGTGCCGCAGTCTTCGCCCTTGAACTCGCCCAATTGCCATTGCCGCGCCAGCATCCACAACGGATCGGCCACCCGCATTTCAATCCCGGCATCCGGTTCGCCCGACAGGCTTTGCGGTTCCAGCCGGGTCCAAGCGGGCGGGGCCAAAAGGACAGGGTTGATTTCCTTCAGCGCGATGGGACGGTCGGCCAAAAGCTCGTAGGCGGTGAATTTGCTGGTCGCCATGGCTTAGACCTCGCGGATCATGGTGAAGTTTTTCAGGCCCGCACTACGCGCCAGTTGCTTGACGTCCAAGGTCAGGCGCGACCAGTCGATGACCGGGGTGCCCTGCAAGGACCAGCTTTGCGTATAGATCGCAGGCAGCACACGGGCGGCCAGCGGCAGGGTTTCCAGCGTGACCAGTCGCGCCTTGGCAAGCTCCATCACATCGTCAAGGAAATGGCAGAGGCTATCCTCGGTCCAGCGTTTGCCATCGGGCGACAGGCCAAGGATCAGCACCTGCGGCGGCTGGCTGGCGGGCGCATCGGCATGCAGGGCAACCCCCGCCGTGGTGCGGCTGGCGGCGGGGCCGCCGTCGCCCAGCGCGCGGCGCTGCGGCAGGGTTTCGGTCCAATCGTCAAGGATCAGCCCCGACACTTCCCCCGTCAGGTCCAGCCCATCGGGTGCGTCCGCGACCAGCCCCACCACGGGACAGGTAGGCGAGGGGCGATCCGGTGGCAATCCTGCACCGATCCAATGGTCGGGCGCATCCTCGCCTAAGCCGCACATCTGCCGCAGCGTGATTGCGGGCGGCGTGCCGTTGATCGCCGTCAGCAGGGCCAACCTTTGGAACCGACCCAGCGCGGGGCGCACCGTGCCCATATCGGCCAGAAAGCGCGGGACGGCCCCGGCATCGGGGGCCATGAAGGCGCGGTCCCCCATCGCCTCAAGCGGGTCATCGGGGGCAAAGCGATGCGGCAGGGGCACGGGCAGACCACTGCCAAACAGCGCCTCGGCCACCGCCTCGACCGTCGGGGATGCGGCGGTGCTGGCCTGTGCGTACCGGGCCAGACGGTTCTGGCCTTCGTGCAGGGCCAGCATGGCGATATCGGCGGTGCGGCTGTCAGAGATTTCGGGCAGGGTGATCCCGAAATCCGTCAGCGCCAGCAGCGCCGCCATCAGGTCATCCCGCATCACCTGCGGCGCGGCCAAAAGTGTGGCGAGCGTGCCCAGCCGTCCCTGCAACAGCGCCGCCGCATCAGAAAGCCGGTCCAAGGCCTGCGGGATCGCATCGGGCAGGGGTTTCCAGCCCGTCGATCCCGGCAGACCCAGCGACAGCCCATCCAGCGGGGTGGCGCGGTCCAGCACCTCTTGCAGCGCGGCGGCGGTCAGCGCGGCCTCCACCAGCGCCACCTGACCGGGGCCGTGTTGCGGAAAGGCGGCGTCAGGATTGGCCAGACCGGCGCGGGCGCGGATGATCCGCTCCATCACCGCCGGATGGCGGGCGGCGGCGGCAAAATCCAGCGCGGACAGGCCCGTATCGGCCAAAGTTGCGGTCCCGCCAGCAGCGGACATCCCCAGCGGCACGCGCGCCGGATCGGGCAGGCGGGCCGCAGCCCAGGATTCCGCCACCGGGCTGACCAAGGCGCGGGGGCTGATCCCGGCCCCCGGCCAGCCGCGTCCGGGGGCGGCGACGATGATCAGCCGATGACTGACCAAGGTGCCGGGTCCGTGGCTGGTGACCACATCCGCCGCAGCGGGTGGTGGGGCCTCGCCCCGCCCCGCCGCATCCAAGGTGGCAGAGGCGCGGGCGATGTTGCCCTGCGCCATCTGATGCACGGATTCCGCCAGCAAAAGGTCCGCCACCGCGTCGGCATCGGCCACCGCTTCGGCCATGGCCGCGGTGATGGCCGATTTCTGCGCGGCGGTGGGGGCAGGCCATGCCACGCCGGGATCGAGGTATTCATTGCCCTCGGGCCGTTGCGCCAGCTTGGCAAAGATGAAGGCCGGTCCTTCGGCGGGGGCATTCCAGCGGGCCAAAAGGCGGGTCATGTCGGTGACATTGGCCCCGGCCACGGCTTGGGATTCGGGATCAACGACAGGGCTACCGCCATCCGTCAGCCGTCCGGCGACCAGTGGGGCCAGCCTCCGGAAGGTCAGGATGAACCGCTCACACCCCGCATCCTTGAGCCGCCGTTCGAAGTTGTAGCCCAGCAGCGCACCGATGCTTTGGCCATTCGTCACCCCTTCCAGCAGGCTTTGCGCCCGGCGCACGCGGGCGCTGGACAGGTCGATGGCAAAAGCGCCGCCGCTGGAGTCAGAGGGGTTGTGCGCAAGATAAGCGCTGCGCAGGATGCCTGCGGTCGTCGCCTGTTCCAGCGTGGGGGCGGCGATAAAGCCCCCCTCCCGCGTGCGGCGGTCCTGCGGGGCCAGATCGAACAGCCAGCCGAAGGCCCCGACCGACAGCCCCTGCGGTGCGGCGGCGCGCATACGCTGAAACCGTGCCCAAGACAGCGCCATGATCCAAGCGTCCAGTCGGTGGCTGGCACTGTCCAGCGTTTCGGCGACCAGACGGGTGAAATCCGCCCCACCCGGTTGGCGCGTCAGGTCGCGCAGCGTGGTCAGGGCCTGTTTCATATCCGACAGGCGGGCACGGCCCAAAAGGGTGCGTTCCACCAGCAACTCGCCCAGCTTGTTGCGTTCTGCCACGGAACTGGCGCTGACCACCCGCTCTGCGGCATCTTGATCCAAGGCGGGTAGGGACAGGCCGCGCAGGCGCGGCTTGCCGTCATCGGGGACGGTGGCGAGGATCGCGTGATAGTCCTCAACCGGGGCGATGCGGTCGGTTTGTGCCAAGGCCACGATGCGCTGGGTCACCACGGGGTCAAAGCTTTGCGTCACCTCAACCGCTTGGGCAAAGCGGGGGCCGGGGGTGGCGGTCGCCTTGACCTGCGCCCAGCCGAGCGTCACCAGCGCCTGAAACACGCTGGACAAGGCACCGGGACTGCCGCCGTCCAGCAATGTGGCCAGAAAATCGCCATCGCGCGCCGGATCGGCATAGGGCAGCGCCACGGGCAGCGAGTCCTTGTCCAGGGTGCCCGCACCATAGGACAGGTTGAACCCGCCCAAGGATTCGATGATCAGGCGGTTCAGCAGGCTTTCGACATCGGCGGCGGGTTTGGCCTGTTTGGTGGTCGCCTCGATCTTGGACAGAAAGTCGGCGGACAGGCATTTGCGCGCCCGCACCCCCCAAGACTGCGGGGCATGGCCGAAAATCCGCAGGATCGTCGCGGCATCGCTGTCGCCTGTCAGATGCGGCACATCGGCGATCCCGGCCAGCCAGTTGGGCAGCATCTTGCGCGTCAGGCTGTCCACCTGCGCCTCGGCGGGTTGGGCCTTGCCGGGTGGGCTGGCATGGGCAAAGCCTGCAAAGGGCAGCAGGCCATAGGGTTGGGCGCCGACGCGCAGGGTGGGCAAGGCCCCGCCTGCCCGCAGGTTGGTCTGGTGAAAGCGGCGCATATCCTCGATCACGCGGGGCGACAGGGCGTCTTGGCCGTCATCCAGCGTTTCCAGAAAATACCCCCATGTCGCAGGCCAAAGGGCGGCGTTCATCGCCGCCGCCGCCGCATGTTCGGGCAAATCGGCATTGGGCAGGCCCGACAGCACCGCCCCCGCCGTGCCCAAGGCACTGGCGGTGATCGGCCCGTTGGCGGTCGCGGCCAGTGCGGGCAGGTGCAGCGGCACGGGGTCCGGCTCGCGCCAGCGGTCCCAATCCGAGGCCCCGGCTTCGGTGTTGTTCGTCGGCACGCCCGACGGCACAAAGGCCAAACGTCCCGCCCCATCATGCGCGGCCAGCAGCGCCTCAAGCCCCGCTGCGGCTTGGGCGGGGTTGCGGCTTTGGCTGACGCCATAGATATAAAGCCGCTCGATCGGTTTGCGCGCGGGCAGGGGCAGGTCGATCGCCATGCCCATCTTCAGCGCCAGCGCGTAATCATGCAGCCATTCCGACCCCTGAGGCACGCGCAGGCCATCTTGGTCGATCAGGCTATCGGCATCCTCTCCCAAAATCCCGATCTTCAGACCCGGATCGACGGCAGCGCCCGCCGCCCGCAGTTGCGCGCCGCCTTGCCATGCGGTGACGTGAAAGCGTTCGGGCAACAGGCGCGGCGCTGCGGCCCCCCTATCCAAGGCGGTGACGGCCGGAAAGGCGGGGGCCGCACCCGTGCCGCGCTGATCGGGGTTGGTGGGGCGCAGGGACAGCGCCACATGCCGCGCCCGTGTCCGCCCCACGGCAGATTTCAACGCGGCCCAAGCCGCCGTTATACCGTTGTCATCGGGGGCGGCGAACAGGGTGGACCAATAGGCACGACCCGCCGCCTCTTCCTCGGGCGACAGGCCGGGGGTGCTGCGGTCAAGATGGATTTCATCGGGATGGATGCGGATGCGCAGCACATTGCCGCCGCGCAGCTTGGCAAAACGCGTCTCAATCCGCAGCGGCATCAAGAGCAGGGGCAGATCGGCGGGCGCGTCCAAATCAAAGTTGCGGAACACATCCAGCCGATCACCCAAGGCGCGGCCAAGGTCACGCTCTATGTTAACCAGATCGCTAAGCCTGTTTCCGGCGCGTTCCACCGCATTCTTGGCGCGGCGCAGGGCGGCATCATCGCCAAGGGCGGCGGCACGGTCCAGATCTGCGCGTTCGGCGGCAAGGGCGGCGCGGGCGGCGGCGGCTTCGGCGCGGGTCTTGTCCAGCGTCAGGCGGGCGCGCGCAGCCTCGGTCTGGGCTTTCTTCAGCGCGGCGGGGTCCATCGGGGGCATGGCGAAACCTTTCTCACTTGGCCGAAGCGATCAACGCATCCGCGCGAAAGGCCGCGCGGATGGGATTGGTCAAAAGCACACGGGCCACGACCCCGGCATGTCCGGGCCAGCGCACGCGGTCGGGATTGCCGTTGCTGTCCTTGACGTCGAATGTGCGGGAAAGTGGCAAAAAGCCCCCCGGCGGCACCGCCCCGAAATCGGCCCAATCCAGCTTGTCATGATCGGTTGAGGCGCTGGCATTCTCGGCCAGTCCAAAGCGTGGCGCGGTCGGGTTCTGCGCGATGAGGAACCACCAGTTGCCGCCCGCCTCCACCTGCTGCGAGGTCAGATCAAAGCCCACCACGGTATAGTCGGGGTCAAGATGGGTGTGGAACAGCACCCGCGCCTCGGATTTGGCGATGAAGGTCGGGGGGACGGCGTTGGAGGTCGCCTGAACCGCCATCACCACGCTGTCGGGGAAGCGGCGCAGAAGTTCCCCGCGCACGACCAATGCCAAGGCCCCGCCGCCCGCCGCGCCATCGCCGCCGATGCGGAAATGCCGCCCCACGGGTTGGTGGGAAAAGCGGTGGATGGGGCCGGTCAGTTCATCCTGTTCGGCATCCCAGAAGCGCTTGAAATAGGTGCCGCGCTGATCAGTGGGGTAGTCGCGCCAGAGCATTTCGCGCCCCATTTCGTCGGATGCGCCAATCAAGAACGCCTCGGCAAAGGCGGGGTTGATGTCCAGCACCGTCACGAAATCCCGCGCGGCGATGCTGCCAAGGCCGGGGACCAGCCAATCGCGGTCGTAATCCTCAAGCGCCGCCGACATGGCGCGGTTGAACACGGGTGCGGCCATGATCGGTGACAGACCTGCCGTGTCGATCCAGTCCGGCCGGATCGCCCCTGCACCCAGCGTCAGCCGTCCTTTCAGCGCCGCCCGCGCGGTCTGGCGCGGGTCGATCTGCGCCAAAAGCGCGGTCTTGCCGATGGTCAGCGCGCCAAGATCGGTCTGCAGCCTTGGCGGGGCGCTGATGGCAGTGACCATCTCGGCCAGACCCTTGCGCAGGGTGGCGGCGTTCAGGGCGTTCAGCGCCTCGATCCCCACGCGCAGCTTGCGGGAGAGGTCGGTTTCAAAGCGGGTGATCGGCTCGGTGACCACCACGGGGTCAACCGGACGGTCGGGGCGGTCAAAGATGACCGGGCCGCGCCGATTGCGCTGCGGTTGGGTGCCGCCGCGCCCAAAGGGAAGGGGGCGATCCAGCGGCAGGGGTCGGGCGATGGGCGTGATGGGGGCGCCCCCGCGCGGAAGATCGGCGCGGCTGGTCAGGGTCTGCACCCGGTTCAACTGCGCCGTTGCCGGGGCGGCCAGTCCCGCGCCGCTGTTGGTCAGGCCCACCAGAACCTCACCCAGCCGCTCGGTCAGGCCGACGGGTTTGTCGCGCAAGCCACCGATCACATCCAGCCGCCCGGTGACCGTGTCGATCAGCCCTTTGCCGATCACATCGCCCACCCGTCCGCCGCCGATCCCCGCATCAGCCCAGCGCGTGGTGGTCAATTGCCGCAGCGCCCCGCCCGTCTGTTCCAGTACTGAGACTTGGCGGCCCAGCATCGCCCTTGCGCGGTCCGGGGCGGTTTTCAGCACGCTTTCCAGCGCGGCATCGGTAAAGAACTGCATCCCCGCCTTGGACAGCGCCGAAATCCCGTCCGGCTGACGATAGCCAAGGCGGTGGTCGGCAAAACCCTGTGCCCCCGCGACCAATGATCCCGGCGAGACCTCGGTCATCCGCGCGGCGATGGACCCACCCGGACGCAAGGCGCGACGGAAGGCGGCGCTCATGCTGCCCGCAGCGGTGCGGCTTTCGATCACGGCGGCGCGCAGGGTGCGGGGCAGGCCGCCGTCATGGATGCGGGCATGGATGTTGCGGGTGACCTGCATCAGCGTGCCCTGTTCCAGCATCGCCAGATGGCGGTCGCGGATGGACACTGTCACCACCTCGGCCAAGCCTGCCCAGAGGATGGCCTGATTGGCCTTGCGCACGCCATCGACCTGCGCCCAAGCGGCCTGCATCAACGCCTCTTGATCCTTTTGCACCACCTTGGCCCCCAAGGCCGCGACGATCCGCAGCATCGGGTCGGTGTTGAGTTGCGGGAACCAATCGGCATCGGCAGCGTCTGTGGCATTCGGTCCAAAGGGGGCCGCGCCAAAGACCGCACCAATCCGCGTCGCCGCCCGCTGATAGCGCGCATAAAGCCGCGCGCCGACACGGGGCAGGGCGTCATCGGGTGTATTGGCCTGATTGACGCGAAGCCTTAGCGCCTCACGATGCGCGGTGGGCCATGGGGTGCGGACGGGCGCATCCGCAGGCAGGCTGGCGGGGGAAAACAGCGCGCATTCCAGCACCTGCACGCCCGAGGCATCGCCATCGGGCAGGTCGGGGATATCACTGCCGGGGCGCGACAGGTCAATC
>CALRPK020000070.1:0-7387 GCA_943370015.1 Paracoccus haematequi | reverse complement strand
CCGCCTATCTGGGCGCACAACTGATCCGGACCGAGGCTTTGGCGGCCATTCCCGAAGCCGTGTTCTCGCTGAACCTGCTGTGGGATCAGGCCATCGCACAGGGCCGGGCTTACGGCGTGATCCATCGGGGCGATTGGTGCGATGTCGGCACGCCCGAAGGGCTGGCGGCAGCGGAACGGATGCTGGCCGAAGGCACCGCTGATGCTTGACGGGATTTTCGCCCTTCCCCCCGGCGTCGACTTTCCCCGCGCGCTGGTGGCGGGTCTGATCCGGCGCATGGCCGACCAACCGCCCGAGGCGATGGCGCGGGTGACGCTGTACCTGAACACCAATCGGATGCGCGAACGGGTCAAGGCGGTCTTTGCCGAACAGGCCGCGATCCTGCCGCGCCTGCGGGTCTTGACCGACATCACGCCCGACCGGCCTTTTGCCGACATCCCCGACGCCGTGCCACCCCTGCGGCGCAGGCTGGAACTGGCACAACTGGTGGATGGACTGTTGCAGGCGCAACCCGATCTTGCCCCGCGCGCGGCGCTCTATGATCTGGCGGACAGCCTTGCCGCGCTGATGGAGGAGATGCAGGTCGAAGGCGTCCCACCAGACAGGATTTCGGCGCTGGATGTCAGCGACCATTCCGCCCATTGGGCGCGGACGCAGAACTTCCTGCGCATCGTCAATGGCTTCTTCGATGGCAGCAGCCAGCCCGATGGCGGTGCGCGGCAACGCATGATCGTGGATCGCTTGATCGCGCTGTGGCAGGTGGCCCTACCGCCGGGGCCGGTGATCGTGGCCGGATCGACCGGATCGCGCGGGACGGTGTTTCGCTTCATGCAGGCGGTGGCGGGCTTACCGGATGGGATGCTGGTCTTTCCCGGCTTTGATTTCGACATGCCCGCCCCGGTCTGGGATCGGTTGGAAGATGTCCTGACTGCCGAGGATCACCCGCAATACCGCTTTCGCCGCCTGTTGTCGGCCTTGAACGCCGAACCGCAGGACGTGCAGCGCTGGACCGATGACACCCCGGCCAACCCGGCGCGGAACCGCTTGATCTCGCTTTCCCTGCGGCCTGCGCCGGTGACGGACCAGTGGTTGACCGAAGGCCAGCACTTGCCCGACCTTTTGACCGCCACCGCAGACATGACCCTGATTGAGGCGCAGACCCCAAGGGCCGAGGCGCTGTCGATTGCCCTGATCCTGCGCCAAGCGGCGGAACAGGGGCGCAACGCCACATTGATCACCCCCGACCGCAACCTTGGCCGTCTGGTCACCGCCGCGCTGGACCGCTGGGGCATCACGCCCGATGATTCCGCCGGGAACCCGCTGGCCCTGTCGCCGCCGGGGCGGTTCCTGCGCCATGTCGCGGGGTTGCAGGGGCGGCGGCTGACCTCTGACGCGCTGCTGGTTATTCTGAAGCATCCGTTCACGGGATCGGGCGGGGACCGGGGCATCCATCTGAAACTGACCCGCAGCCTAGAGTTACGCCTGCGCGCCAAGGGCCCAGCCTTCCCAACGGCGCAGACCCTGCGCGACTTTGCCTCCAAGCAACGCGACCCCGGCGCGTCGGATTGGGCCGCCGCCCTGATCGCCGCGCTGGACGGGGTGGAGGATGCCACCCCCCTGCCGCTGGCCGACCACATCACCCGCCATCGCGCGCGGGCCGAGGCCTTGTCGCGGGGGACGGGCACGGGCACCGGCGAAATCTGGGAAAAGGACGCCGGGGCCGAAGCGCTAAAGCTGATGGACAGCCTGACCGCCGAGGCCGACCACGGCGGCATCCTGAGCGTTGCCGATTACCGTGACCTGTTCGATGCCTTGGTCAATCAGGGGGAGGTGCGCTCTGACGCGCTTCCCCATCCCCATATCCGCATCTGGGGCCCGCGTGAGGCGCGCGAGGCGGGCAGTGATCTTGTGATCCTTGGCGGGCTGAATGACGGCACTTGGCCGCGCTTGCCAGACCCTGACCCGTGGCTGAACCGGCAGATGCGCAAGGCAGTGGGGCTTTTGCTGCCGGAACGCCAGATCGGTCTGTCAGCGCATGACTATCAACAGGCCATCGCGGCACCAGAGGTGATCCTGACCCATGCGACACGCGATGCCGAGGCGGAAACCGTCCCGTCGCGCTGGCTGAACCGGTTGACCAACCTGATGTCCGGTTTGCCGGGGCGCAACGGTCCTGATGCGCTGGCCGCGATGCAGGCGCGGGGGCGGCATTGGCTGGACATGGCGGCAGCGCTGGACCTGCCGCCTGTTGGCATGACCCATGATCCCCGGTTGCAACTGGCCAAACGCCCCTCACCCCGCCCGCCTGTGGCACATCGGCCAAAGCACTTGCCCGTGACGCGCATTGCCCGGCTGATCCGGGATCCCTATGCCGTCTATGCCCGCGATATCCTGCGGCTGAAACCGCTCGACCCCCTGCGGGCCGAGGCGGACGCGCGGTTGCGCGGCCAAATCCTGCACCTGATCCTTGAGCAATTCGTGGCCAACCGGCCCGAAGGCGAAGACCGCCCCGCCGCCCGAAACCGCTTGCTGGAAACCGCCCGTCAGGTGTTGGCGGATGAGGTGCCTTGGCCCGCCGCACGGCTGTTGTGGCTGGCGCGGCTGGACCGGGCGGCGGATTTCTTTTTGTCCACCGATGCCGAAAGCGGCACGCCGATCCTGCTTGAGGAAATGAGCCACAAGCTGCGGCTTGATCCCTATGACTTTGAACTCGAGGGCAAACCCGACCGCATCGACCGCCTGCCCGATGGCCGTCTGGCGGTGATCGACTACAAGACGGGTGAACCGCCTTCCCCTGCGATGCAGGCGAATTTCGACAAACAGCTTCTGCTGATCGCCGCGATGATCCACCACGGCGCGTTTCCGGCGCTGGCGGGGTCCGATGTGGCGCGCATCACCTATGTCGGTCTTGGGTCCAATCCCAAGAAGGTGGAAACCGAGATGACCGAAGAGGTGATCGGCAAGGTCTGGGAAGGGCTGCACCGCCTGATCGGCAGCTATGCCAAGCGCGGCAAAGGCTATACCGCGCGGCGGGCGCTGTTTTCCGCGCGGGAAGGTGGGGATTACGACCATCTGTCCCGCTTTGGCGAATGGGATTTGACCGACGCACCGCTGCCCGAGGATGTCGGAACGGAAGGGGACGCCACATGACCGACCCCCTGACCGCCGCAAGTGCACGGCAAGTTGAGGCCGCGCATCCAAACGCCTCAACTTGGTTGTCGGCCAATGCCGGATCGGGCAAGACCCGCGTTCTGACCGACCGCGTGGCGCGTCTCTTGCTGGGCGGGGTAGAGCCGCAGCACATCCTGTGCCTGACCTACACCAAGGCCGCCGCGTCCGAGATGCAGAACCGCCTGTTCAAGCGCCTTGGCGAATGGGCGATGAAGCCAGACGCCGACCTGCGCGCCGCCTTGGCAGAGCTTGGCGAAGGTGCGGACCTGACCGCTGACCGTCTGGCCCGCGCGCGGCAGCTTTTTGCCCGCGCCATCGAAACGCCGGGTGGGTTGCGGATTCAGACCATCCATTCCTTCTGCGCCACCCTTCTGCGCCGCTTCCCGCTTGAGGCTGGGGTTTCCCCGCAATTCACCGAACTCGACGACCGCGCCGCCAAACTGCTGCGCGAAGAGATCGTGCAGGACATGGCCGATCACCTGCATCCCGGTCTGATGGCCGACCTTGCCGCCGCATGGACGGGTGAGGATTTCTCGACCCTGATGGAGCAAGTGGCGGGCCATCGCCACAGCTTCGCCCCGCCTTTGGAGGCCGCTGCTTGCCGCGCGCTCTTTGGGCTGAAGGCGGGGGACAGTGCCGATGCCCTGCTGGCGGGGGTGTTTCTGGGGGATGAACCCGCGTGGATGCCCGACCTGATCGCCCGGATGGCGGGGGGCAAGGCCACCGATGCCAAGATCGCAGCGCGACTGGCGGCGCTGGATTTTGGCCGCCCGTCCTTGACCCTGTTGGCCGCATTGGAAGACCTGTTCCTGACCGGAGAGTCGGCCAAGGAACCCTTCACCGCCAAACTGGACTCCTTGCCGACCAAAGACCTGCGCAACGCTCTGCCCGATGCGCTGCGCGACCGGCTGCAAAACCTGATGCGCCGGGTGGAATCCGCCCGCCTGACCCGGATCGCCCTGCGCGCGGCGGAGAAATCCGCTGTGCTGCACCGCTTTGCCAAGGCCTTTCTGCCGCTTTACGAACAGCGCAAATCGGCGCGCGGCTGGCTAGACTTTGACGACCTGATCTCGCGCGCCCGCAAGGTGCTGACGGACCCTTCTGTTGCGGCTTGGGTCCTCTTCCGCCTCGATGGCGGCATTGACCATATTCTGGTGGATGAGGCGCAAGACACCGGCCCCGACCAATGGCGCGTGATCGAAAGCCTTGCCGCCGAATTCACCGCAGGCAGCGGCGCGCGCGATGTGGAACGCACGCTGTTCGTGGTGGGTGACAAAAAGCAGTCGATCTATTCCTTCCAAGGGGCCGATGTCGCCGCCTTTGACGCCAAGCACGGCGATTTCGAACGCCGGTTCCAAAGCGTGGGCCGCCCGTTCCAGACGCTGCAACTGGAATACTCCTTCCGCTCCTCGCCCGCCGTCTTGCGGGTGGTGGATGACACCTTTGCCGACCGCTTTCCGCAGGCGATGGGCGGTGCCGTAGGCCATATCGCCTTTCGCGACGCGATGCCGGGACGGGTGGATTTGTGGCCGCTGATCGAACCTGCCGAAAAAACCCCGCCGGATGATTGGGAAAACCCCGTCGATCTGGTGACCGAAAGCCACCACAACGCGCGGCTGGCCGAACAGATCGCGGCAGAGATTGACACGCTATTGGCGCAGGGTCTGGTGATCCCGACCGACAAGGGCAATCGCCCCGCCCATGCCGGGGATTTCCTGATCCTCGTGCAGCGGCGGTCGATGCTCTTTGCCGAGATCATCCGTGCCTGCAAGGCGCGTGGGCTGCCCATCGCCGGGGCGGATCGGCTGAAGCTGGGCGCGGAACTGGCCGTGCGCGACCTGACCGCGCTTTTGTCATTTCTGTCCACGGATGAGGATGACCTGTCACTGGCCGCAGTGCTGCGCTCCCCCCTGTTCGGTTGGACCGAGGCAGAGCTTTACGCGCTTGCCCATGGCAGGCAGGGACCGCTGTGGAAAGCGATGCGCGAAGCGGCTGATCGGGGTGCGCTGATCGGCCAGACCTATAAAACGCTGCAAGACCTGCGCGACTCGTCCGATTTCCTGCGCCCCTATGACCTCTTGGATCGAATCCTGACCCGCCACCAAGGCCGCCAACGCCTGATCGCCCGTCTGGGGGCAGAGGCCGAGGATGGCATCGACGAACTTCTCTCCCAAGCGATGGGCTATGAACGGCTGGACGTGCCCAGCCTGACCGGATTCCTGATCTGGCTGGCGACCGATGAGGTGACGGTCAAACGCCAGATGGACAGCGAAGGTCACCGCATCCGGGTGATGACCGTGCACGGGTCCAAGGGGCTGGAGGCGCCCATCGTCATCCTGCCCGAAACCGTGGATCGCAAGCCGCAGGACCGAGATGAGGTGGCCTTGATCGGCGCAAAGCCGGTCTGGAAAGTGCCCAAAGACCAGCGCCCCGCCACGATGGCCGCGGCACTGGCCGCCCGGGATGCGCGGGCCGAGGATGAAAACCTGCGCCTTCTGTACGTCGCCATGACCCGCGCCCGAGTCTGGCTGATCGTCTGCGGCGCGGGCGCTGCGGAAAAGGACGGCGCGTGGTATCGCTTGGTCGCCCAAGGGATGCAGGCCGCCGGGGCCGTGCCCATCACGGGGGGGCGGTTGCGCCATGCCTTTGGCGATTGGCCCGCCCCGATGATACAGGCATTGGTTGCGCCTGCGGAACCAACACCCCTGCCCGCTTGGGCACAGCATCCCGCCCCAACCGCCCCGCGCGACCTGCCGCCGCTGTCGCCTTCCAACCTTGGCGGAGCCAAGGCCTTGCCCGGCGATGGCTTGGACGAGGACAGCGCCAAGGCACGCGGCACAGCGCTGCATCTGCTGCTGGAACACCTGCCTCAGACGTCGCGCGGGGACTGGTCTGCCCTTGCGGCGGCATTGGTGACGGATGAAGCGCTGCGCACCGATGTGCTGGCCGAAGCATCGGCGCTGCTGGACACCGCCGCCCTCGCCCCGCTCTTCGCGCCCGATACGCTGGCCGAAGTGACCGTGACCGCGCGCCTAACGCTGCCCGATGGCAATACCCGCGCCATTCTTGGCACCATCGACCGCCTGGTCATCGAACCGGATCGCATCTTGGCTGTGGATTACAAATCCAACCGCATGATCCCCGACCGTCCCGAATCCACGCCCGAAGGGTTGCTAAGGCAATTGGGCGCCTATGCGCTGGCCCTGTCGCAGATTTACCCCGACCGGCGGATCGACACCGCGATCTTATGGACTCGAACCGGGCAACTTGTGACCTTCCATCCCGATATCGTGAGTGCGGCACTGGCCCGCACCACGATAGCTTGACGACTCTGCGCCACATGCCTAGCTTCTGTGGCCGAATTCCAATCAGGAGATATGACGATGGGCGCCGCGACCGTAGCCGTCACCGATGCCACCTTTGATGCCGAAGTCCGCAAATCCGACGTGCCCGTCGTGGTGGATTTCTGGGCCGAATGGTGTGGCCCCTGCCGTCAGATCGGCCCCGCGCTGGAAGAACTTGCCGTTGAATATGCGGGCAAGGTCAAGATCGTGAAGGTCAACGTCGACGAAAACCCGGACAGCCCCGCGCAACTGGGCGTGCGCGGCATCCCGGCGCTGTTCCTGTTCAAGGACGGCCAAGTCGTGTCGAACAAGGTCGGCGCCGCCCCCAAGGCAGCATTGGCCAACTGGATCCAGTCGGCGATCTGATCGTTTCGCACCGTATGAGATAAAGGGCGGTCCAAAGGGCCGCCCTTTTTGCTTGGTCCCTTCCCCGTTGCTCAAATATCCCACGGGGGTGTGGGGGTGTGAAACCCCCACTTCCGCCGACCAACCCAAACGACCGGCCCGCGTGTGTCGCGCCGTCCCCCCCGCCATATATCGCACAAGACATCGGAGACCCCCATGAGCGACGACAAATTCCCCGGTTGGCACGGGACCACCATCCTCGGCGTGCGGCGCGGCGGAGAGGTCGTGGTGGCCGGTGACGGTCAGGTCAGCCTTGGCCAAACCGTGATCAAGGGCACCGCACGCAAGGTGCGCCGCCTGTCCCCCGGGGGCCGCGATGTGGTCTGCGGCTTTGCCGGATCGACGGCGGATGCCTTTACCCTGCTGGAACGGCTGGAAAAAAAGCTTGAGGCCGCGCCTGGCCAACTGGCCCGCGCCTGCGTGGACCTCGCCAAGGATTGGCGGATGGACAAGTATCTGCGCAACCT
>CALRPK020000069.1:0-7394 GCA_943370015.1 Paracoccus haematequi | reverse complement strand
ACCACGGCCAGTGTCAGCAGCATCAGCGCCGTATCCATCGCCCGCGTACGGATGCCCATCATCGCGGCATGGCCGGGGTCAAAGGCGGTCATGACCAGCGCCCGCCGCAGGATCGCCAGCACCGCCAACACCAGCACTCCACCGATGGCCAGCGTGATCGCGTCCATCTCCAGCATCCCGGCGGTGGAGCCGAGCAAGACCGTCTCCAGCCCCGCCGGTTTGCCTGCGCCCAGCGTCTGGATCACGGTCAGGATCACAATTCCCGCGCCGTAGAAGGTGGAGAGCACCGCGCCAATCGCCGCATCCTCGGTCAGCCTTGTGCGGGTCAGCGCCTGCACCGCCCATAGCCCCAGTGCCGCTGTCAGTGCCGCCCCCGCCATCAGACCGGGCAGGGCGCGGCCTTCGCCGCCCAAGGCCACCATCACCAGAAAGCCAAGCCCGATCCCCGGCAAGGTGGCATGGGCCATCGCATCCGACACCAGCGCGCGGCGGCGCAGGTTGACAAAGGTGCCGACCATCCCCGCCGCAAACCCCAAGAGCGCCGCCCCGATGGCGACCAGCGTGGCGTTGTAGCCCGATTGCAGCAGCAGGGCGGAAAGCATGGTCAGGCCGGGATCGCGGTGGCGATTTGATTGCCGTAGGTGCGCGCCACGGCCTCTTGCCGGAAGGTGGAGGCGACCGGGCCTTCGGCAATGGTGCGGCGGTTCAACAGCAGCACCCGGTCGAAATAGGCGCCGACGGTGGACAGGTCGTGGTGCACGGCGACGATGCTGCGGCCTTCGTCCCGCAGGGATTTCAGCAGGGTCACGATGGCCGCTTCGGTCGCGGCATCCACCCCGGCAAAGGGTTCGTCCAGCAGGTAAAGCTCTGCCCCTTGGGCCAAGGCGCGGGCAAGGAAGACCCGCTGTTGCTGGCCCCCCGACAAGGCCCCAATCTGGCGCGTGGCAAAATCGGCCATGCCAAGGCGCGCGAGGCAGTCCATCGCGGCAGCCGTCTCGGCCTTGCCGATGCGCCCCAAAAGACCCGTCCGGCGATACATCCCCATCAGCACCACATCCAAGGCGCGGGCCGGGAAATCCCAATCCACCGCCGCGCGTTGCGGCACATAGGCGATGCGGGGCAGGGCCTGCGCCACCGGCTTGCCAAAGGCCAAAGCCGTGCCGCCCGTGCTGGGGATCAGGCCCAGCGCCGCCTTCAGCAGCGTCGATTTGCCCGCGCCATTGGGTCCGATGATCGCGGTCATTGCGCCGCGCGCAAGGCTGGCGGTCACCCCATCCAGCACTGGCGTTGCGCCATAGCTGACGCGCAGGTCACGGATCGCCAGCGCCGGTTCTGCGGTCAGGGGAATCGGGTCCACCATCAGCTTGCCTCGCCCAATTTGCCCAGCATCCCACGCTCTGGCGCGGTGCCGCCCAAGGCGCGGGTGATCAGGGTCACGTTGTGGTCGATCATGCCGATCCATGTGCCCTCATAGCTGCCATCCGGCCCCATCGCATCCGAGAACAACTCGCCGCCAATCGCCACCTCATGGCCTTGGGCGGCGGCCCCCTCGATCAGCGCCCGAATGGCGCGGTCGGACACCGAGCTTTCCACAAAGACGGCGGGGATCTTGCGGGCCACCAGCATGTCGACCAGTTCGCCGATGCGGACCAACCCCGCCTCAGACTCGGTTGAGATGCCTTGGATGCCTTCGACCTCCCAGCCATAGGCGCGGCCAAAGTAGCCAAAGGCATCATGCGCGGTGACCAGAACCCGACGCTCTGTCGGGACGGTGTTCAGAACGCTGGCAGAGTAATCGCCCAAGGCGGTGATTTCGGTCGCATAGGCGGGGGCGGTGGCGGTCACGTCATAGCCCGCTGCGGTCAGGGTGCTGCCAATCTCGGCCACCACCTGTTGCCACAGGGTCGGGTCCATCCAGACATGCGGGTCGGGGCGGTCGGGGTAATTCGGATCGGTGCGCAGCAGGTCATTCGGCAGGGAATCGGCCACAGGCACAACGGTTTTCTGCTGCGCGAGTTCTTCCAACACCTCGATCAACTGCGCCTCAAGGTGCAGGCCATGCCACAGCACCAGATCGGCGCGGGCCAGCGCGAGTATATCCCCGCGTGTCGGGCGGTGGGAATGGGGGTCCACACCGGGGCCGAACAGGGATTGCACCTCTGCCCCCGACAGGCGGCGGGCGGCATCGCCGATCATGCTGGTGGTGGCGACAACGGTCGGTGCTGCCGCCCATGCCCGCCCCGTCAGGGCAGCACTCAGCGGCGTGGCGGCCAATAGGCCAAGCAGGGAACGGCGGTCGATCATGTCGGGTGTCGTCCTGTTGCTGGTTCACCTCAACTAGGTATGCGAATAATTCGCAATGTCAAATGGCATCGGGATAAAAGCCGCCACCTCGCCGGAACGTGAGCGGATTTTCGGTCAGTTGGTGTGATTTTCGGGCAGGATCGGGCCAAACCCCTGCGGTGACCGGGGCAAAAGGGCGGGTAATGCAACCGTCGGCCGCAGAGCCGAAAAAGCAAAAGGCCGCCCCGAAGGACGGCCTGTTTTACTGGAGCGGGCGATGAGATTCGAACTCACGACCCTAACCTTGGCAAGGTTATGCTCTACCCCTGAGCTACGCCCGCACTCCGTAGGGGCGGTGTTTAGTCCTGCGGCGCGGAGGGCGCAAGGGGAAAATTGCACGGATTTTGTCAAAGCCAACATGGGCCGCGCTGGGCGCAAGGCACGGGCGCAAAACGAAAAAGGCCGCCCGAAGGCGGCCTTGTTTCATCCGGATGGAGCGGGCGATGAGATTCGAACTCACGACCCTAACCTTGGCAAGGTTATGCTCTACCCCTGAGCTACGCCCGCACCGTCTGGATGCGGGTGATCTATAAAACCGCGCGGGGGGCTGCAAGGGGGAAAGTGACGGCTGCCGGAAAATTTTGGATAAACCAAGGCCAAGCACCTGAAATCAAAGGAAAGGGCCATCCGTTTGGATGGCCCTTGGGTCGGTGCGGGATCAAGAAAGCGGATCACTCGAACTCGATCAGCAGGTCCTTGGCGTCGATCTGGCTACCTGCATTGACATGCAGCGCCTTGATGGTGGCGGCGCGGTCGGCGTGCAGGCCGGTTTCCATCTTCATCGCCTCAATCGTCAGCAGCATGTCACCAGCGCGCACCTTTTGCCCCACGGTGACCGCCACCGAGGCGATGGAGCCCGGCATCGGTGCGCCGACATGCGCAGGATTGCCGTCCTGCGCCTTTGGTCGGGCGGCGGTCTTGGCCTTGATGGCGCGGTTGGGCACCCGGATCACGCGGGGCTGACCGTTGAGTTCAAAGAACACCTTCGCCTCGCCATCCTCGGTCGTCTCACCCACGGCTTGCAGGCGGATTTCAAGGTTCTTGCCGGAGTCGATTTCCGCCGTGATCTCTTCGCCCGGTTCCATGCCGTAGAAAAAGGTCTTGGTCGGCAGGGCCCGCACCGGGCCATAGAGACGGTGACGGCCCATGTAATCAAGGAAGACCTTGGGATACATCAGGTAGCCGTTCAGGTCCTCATCATCAACCTTGTAGCCGAGGAGTTCCTTTTCCAACTTGGCGCGCGTCGCCTCGATGTCCACCGGGGGCAAGGTCTTACCAGGGCGTTCGGTCAGGGGCGCGTCGCCTTTCAACACCTTGGCCAGAATGCCCTTGGGCCAGCCACCATGCGGTTGGCCAAGGTTGCCCTTCATCATGTCCACAACCGAATCCGGGAAGGCCACATCGACGGCAGGGTCTTCGACCTGCGCGCGCGACAGCCCCTGCGCCACCATCATCAGCGCCATATCGCCCACCACCTTGGACGAGGGCGTGACCTTCACGATGTCACCGAACATCTGGTTGGCATCGGCATAGGCCTGCGCCACCTCGGGCCAGCGCTCCTCAAGCCCCAGCGAACGCGCTTGCGCTTTCAGGTTGGTGAACTGGCCGCCGGGCATTTCGTGCAAATACACCTCGGACGCGGGCGCGGGGATGCCCGATTCAAAGGCCGCATATTGTGCGCGGACCTGTTCCCAGTAGTTGGAAATCTCACGGATCGCCTTGATGTCCAGCCCGGTGTCACGCTCGGTATGGCGCAGCGCCTCGACGATAGACCCCAGACAAGGCTGCGAGGTGCCGCCCGAGAACGCATCCATCGCCGCATCCACCGCATCGACGCCCGCATCACAGGCGGCAAGGATGGTCGCGGCGGCAGCGCCGCTTGTGTCATGGGTGTGGAAGTGGATCGGAAGGCCTACCTCTTGCTTCAAGGCCTTGATCAGCAACCGCGCCGCCGAGGGTTTCAACAGCCCCGCCATATCCTTCAGCCCCAGCACATGCGCGCCTGCGGATTTCAACTCAATCGCGCGGTCGACGTAGTATTTCAGGTCATACTTGGACCGCGCCGGATCGAGGATATCGCCCGTGTAGCAGATCGTGCCTTCGCAGACCTTATTCGCCTCAATCACCGCGTCCATCGCGACGCGCATGTTTTCCACCCAGTTCAGGCTGTCAAACACGCGGAACACATCCACCCCGGTGGTTGCGGCCTGCTTGACAAAGGACTGCACCACATTGTCGGGGTAATTGGTGTAGCCCACCCCGTTGGAGGCGCGCAGCAGCATCTGGGTCATCACATTCGGCATGGCCGCGCGCAGGTCGCGCAGGCGCTGCCACGGGCATTCCTGCAAGAAGCGATAGGCCACGTCGAATGTCGCGCCACCCCAGCATTCCACGCTGAAAAGTTGCGGCAGGTTGGCGGCATAGGCCGGGGCCACGCGCACCATGTCGATGGAGCGCATCCGGGTCGCCAGCAAGGACTGGTGCCCGTCGCGCATCGTGGTGTCGGTGATCAGAACCTTTTTCTGCGCCTTCATCCAATCGGCGACCGCCTGCGGACCCTTTTGTTCCAACAGGTTGCGGGTGCCGGTGGCGGGCGTTTCCGTCAGCAGACGCGGCGGCTTGGGTGCCTTTGCCTCTGCCGGGGGTTTGGGGCGGGCGACGGTTTCGGGATGCCCGTTCACCGTGATGTCGGCGATATAGGTCAGGATCTTCGTCGCCCGGTCGCGGCGTTTCTTGAAGGCGAACAGGTCCGGTGTCGTGTCGATGAACTTGGTGGTGTAGGAATAATCAAGGAAGGTCGGGTGCTTCAGCAGGTTGATGACGAAATCGATGTTCGTCGCAACGCCCCTGATCCGGAATTCCCGCAAAGCCCGGTCCATCCGCGCAATCGCCTTTTCCGGTGTCTGGGCATGGGCCGTCACCTTCACCAAGAGCGAATCGTAGTAGCGCGTGATCACGCCCCCCGCATAGGCCGTGCCGCCATCCAAGCGGATGCCGTTGCCGGTGGCTGAGCGATAGGCGGTAATCCGGCCATAGTCGGGGATGAAATTGTTCAGCGGGTCTTCGGTCGTCACCCGGCATTGCAGGGCATGACCGTTCAGCTTGACGTCAGCTTGTGAGGGCAGGCCCGTGGCTTCGGCCAGCGATTTGCCCTCTTCGATCAGGATTTGCGCTTGGACGATGTCGATGCCGGTGACCTGTTCGGTAACGGTATGTTCGACCTGCACGCGGGGGTTCACCTCGATGAAGTAGAACTTGCCCGTGTCCATATCCATCAGGAATTCGACCGTGCCCGCGCATTCGTAATTGACGTGCTGGCAAATGCGCTTGGCCATTTCGCAGACGTCTTCGCGCTGTTCCTGCGTGAGGTAAGGCGCAGGCGCACGTTCCACGACTTTCTGGTTGCGGCGCTGGACCGAGCAATCTCGTTCCCACAGGTGCCAGACATCGCCCTGCTTGTCGCCGAGGATCTGCACCTCGACATGGCGGGCGCGGATGATCATCTTTTCCAGATAACCTTCGCCATTGCCAAAGGCGGCCTCGGCCTCGCGTCGGCCCTCGCGGACCTTGGTTTCAAGCTCGTCTTCCGAGTTGATCGGACGCATGCCGCGCCCGCCGCCACCCCAAGAGGCTTTCAGCATCAAGGGATAGCCCACTTCGGCGGCTTGCTTCTTGATCAGCGCCATGTCGTCGCCCAGCACTTCGGTCGCCGGGATAACGGGAACGCCCGCCTCAATCGCCACGCGGCGGGCGCTGGCCTTGTCGCCAAGCGCGCGCATGGTTTCGGCGCGCGGACCGATGAAGGTGATGCCCGCCTGATCGCAAGCCTCAACAAAATCGGGGTTTTCCGAGAGCAGGCCGTAACCGGGGTGGACCGCATCCGCCCCCGCCATCTTGGCCACGCGGATGATTTCCGGGATGGACAGGTAAGCGCCCACCGGGGACAGACCTTCGCCGATCCGATAGGCCTCATCGGCCTTGAAGCGGTGCAGCGACAGTTTGTCCTCTTCGGCAAAGACGGCGACGGTCTTTTTGCCCATCTCATTGGCGGCGCGCATCACACGGATGGCAATCTCACCACGGTTGGCGATCAGGATTTTCTTGAATTCGGGCAAGGTGGCAGTCCTGTGCTAGAGGCAGCGTTAGCGGTCACTCTATGACCGCTGCATTGCAGCGCAAGGTGCGCTGCGGCATATCCTGCAAATTTTGCGAAATATTCATGACGCTTTTTGCAGGTGCAAAGTTGGCTCGCCTGATGAGAGATCGGGTGAACAATCCGCGAACAGGGTGCTTTATCTTGGCGCTGACAGCGGCTAGAGTGTCAGCCATGAACGCTTGGGATGAAAATGACGCCTTTGAGGCTGCGGCAGCGCCCGCCCCTGTGCCACTGTCGCAACGGGCGATGGCAGGGCGGCCGACGCCCTATCTGGATGACCTGAACCCCGCCCAACGCGCGGCGGTTGAGGCGTTGGATGGCCCTGTCCTGATGCTCGCGGGCGCTGGAACGGGCAAGACCAAGGCGCTGACATCCCGCATCGTGCATCTGATGGCGATGGGCCGCGCGCGCCCGAATGAAATCCTGTCGGTCACCTTCACCAACAAAGCCGCGCGCGAGATGAAAGAGCGTGTCGCCCGCCTGCTGGGGCAGGTGGTAGAGGGCATGCCGTGGATGGGCACCTTTCACTCGCTGTCGGTCAAGATCCTGCGCCGTCATGCGGAACTGGTGGGGTTGAAGTCGAACTTCACGATTCTGGACACGGATGACCAGATCAGGCTGCTGAAACAGTTGATCCTTGCCGCCAACATCGACGAAAAGCGCTGGCCCGCGCGGATGCTGGCCGGGATGATCGACGGCTGGAAAAACCGCGCGCTGACCCCGGACCGCGTGCCATCCTCTGAGGCGTCGGGCTATGCCCATCGCGGGACGGAGTTGTATGAGCAGTATCAGGACCGCCTGCGCACGCTGAACGCCACCGATTTCGGTGACCTTCTGTTGCATTGCGTGACGATCTTCCAAAAGCACCCCGATGTGCTGGAACAATATCAGCGCT
>CALRPK020000068.1:0-7408 GCA_943370015.1 Paracoccus haematequi | reverse complement strand
CTGGAAGACCTCGACGTCGCCGCTGCGCTGACGCGGTTGCAGACGCTGTTGCTGACAGAACAGGCGTCACAGCAAAGCTTTGTCAAAATCAGCGGCACGTCGTTGTTCGATTATCTGCGCTGATCCTGCGCCATCTGGCCCGCCACTTGCAAAAGCGGGGGCATGATGTTGAACCGCTTTGCCCTGTTGTTGTCCTGCACCGCCGCTGTGTCGGCGCTGTCTGGACCGCTGTCTGCCGAAGGTCGCGCCGATGTGGCGGCGGCTGATCCATTGGCTGCACCGCTTGATCCCTTTGTCATGCCGTCCGGGGATGGCCTGACCCAAGCCCCCGATTGTGCCCGTCTGGCCGCCGAGGCCGGGGCCGCAGAGGGCCTGCCCGAAGGTCTTTTGCCTGCCATATCCTTGGTCGAAACCGGCAAGAGCGACGGGCAGGGTGGGCGGATGCCTTGGCCCTGGACGCTGAACCAAGGCGGGGACTCGCACTATCTGGACAGCGCGGCTGAGGCTTTGGCCAAGCTGGACGACATCCTTGCCACCGGCACCACCAATGTCGATGTGGGCTGCATGCAGCTGAACTGGAAATGGCACTCCGAGGCCTTTGCCAGCCGTGCCGACATGATGGACCCGGTGCAGAACACCGCCTATGCGGCGCGGTTCTTGAAGGAATTGAAGAACCAGTTGGGGTCTTGGGAACTGGCGACGGCGGCCTATCACTCCACCGATCCGGATCGCGGACAGTCCTATGTCGCAAAGGTTTCCGCTGCGCAGGAAACGATGGTGGCGCTGCTGCCGACCCTGACCGACGGTGAAGCGCCCAGCGTGCTCTTGTCCGCTGTGCCGATGCGTCTGCAAGGGCTGCTGGCGCTTGCGGGCAGTCCGATGTTCACCGCCGCTGCCGAACGTGCCGCGCTGGTCGGTGCGCGCACGGTTGGGGTTGCGGCGGATATGGCCAGCGCACCCCCCGCTTTCGCCCCCGGCGAGGATGATCCCGACCTTCCCTTGGTCGATGCCCCCCCGCCCGCGGCCAAGCCGCGGCCTGCCGCACCTGATCTTCCGATGGTGATTGCGGCAACCGAGACCGCAAGTATCCGATTCGATGATGCCCCGCGCCGCTTGCGTGACCGCTGGGCAGACGTGGAGCAAATGCGCCAACTTCTTGCGCCTGCACCATGACAATCAGGGTATTGCAGCGCAGCGAACCATGCCGCCGCGCAAAGCAATCCGCCATAAGGATGGGTGCACCCTGTCCAAGGTTTGAGGGCCGATCCGATGGCGCGGCCCTGTGCGCGCAAGGAGGGTTGCTCGCAACTCTGTGAACGACGGACATTGGGGAAAGTTTAGGACGGAGTGAAACATGACGAGTCATTGGGTCGAACGCGACGTGCAGGTGCGGGCTCTTCCGGTGGATTCAGACGTCCTTGACCGCATCATCGTTGGCGACAGTGCGCCGATCCGGCAGCTCAAGCGGATGATCGCCGCTGTGGCTGTCAGCGACGCCGCCGTGCTGACCCGTGGCCAAACCGGTGTGGGCAAAGAGCTGGTAGCCGAAGCCATCCACCGCCTGTCCGGTCGCACTGGCCCCTTGATTGCCGTGAATTGCGCCGCCATTCCTGCCGACCTTTTGGAAAGCGAACTCTTCGGCCATGAAAAAGGCGCCTTCACTGGCGCGGACCGTGCCCGTGTGGGGCGGATCGAACAGGCCCAAGGAGGCACGCTGTTTCTGGACGAGATCGGCGACATGCCCCCGGCGCTTCAGGCCAAACTGTTGCGCGTGCTGGAAAGCCGCCGCATCCAGCGGCTGGGTGGCGGGTCAGAGCAAGCGGTCGATTTCCGTCTTGTCTGTGCGACGCACCGCGATCTGGGCCAAGCGGTCGAGCGTGGCGATTTCCGCGCCGATCTGTTCTTTCGCATCTCGGTCTTTCCGTTGACCGTGCCGACGCTGTCGGAGCGAACGGCCGATATTCCGCTGATCCTTGCCCGCATGATCGCCGACCGGCTGGTCGAAAATCCCGCGCTGGATGCCCCGCATTTCGACCCCGCCGCCATCCGTGCGCTGTCGGCCCATGCCTGGCCGGGCAATGTGCGCGAGTTGAAGAATGTGCTGATGCGCGCCTTTGTCATGTTTCCGGGCCGCATGATCACCGCCCGCCATGTGCGCGACAACCTGTTGGGGATGCAGATGCCCGATATGGACAGCGACGGGGCCGATTGCATGCCCGAACCGCCTACCCCGACAGCCTCTGGCCTGCCCGACCCGTCGCGGTTCCATGAGGCGCTGTCGCGGCTGACCGACCTCGACCTGCGCGGCTATATCCGCGACATCGAAGTGGCCTTGATCGAGGCGGCCTTGGACAAGCGTCAGGGCAATGTCGCCCAAGCCGCCGAGGCGCTGCGCCTGCGCCGGACCACGCTGATCGAGAAGATGAAGAAATTCGGTATCCGCCGGGGTCTGGCCGTCTGATCCCGCGCCCGTCTGGCGCTGCGCCTGTGGCTGGCCCCGGGAGGGTTTTCCACCCTCCCGGACCCACCCGAGGATATTTGACCAGAGAAAACGGGCGCAGGGCTTAGCTGCTTTTGTTCCACTGCGCGACAAGGTTGGTCAGGTAGTTGCCCGTGCTTTTCAGCGTCGAGATGGTGGTTTCCATCTGGGTGAACTTGGACAGGTAGCGCGAGGTCAGTTTTGCCGCGCGGTCATCGAGCTTGCCCATTTCGGTATTCGCCGCTGTGACACGCTCGCCGATCTGGCTTTCGCGTTCCGCGATCCGTCCGCCCGATTGCAGCGCATCGGTGAGCAGCCCATCCAGACGCGAGAGGAAGCTGCGCCCGATGGTGACATTCGCCTGATCGGCGGTGTCGGGCATGTCGATCATCAGCCCGGAATAGGGGCCATCCAGCACGGTGTAGCGCATGCGCCCGGTTTCTGGTGAAAAGCCGATGGTGTTGTGATCGCCAAGCTTGGCCTTGCCCGTGGCCATGTCGCGGGTCAGCGTCAGGCTGGCCGAGGGCGCGGTGCTGGACAGCAGGCCCGTCACCTCAACCGCGTCCGATGTGCTGGAGAGGCGGTCGTTGAAGGCGGCGTCGAATTTGGCAGGGCTGGCGGCGAAGGCTTTCTCGAAGTCGTAGCTGTTCAGGCGCAGGCTGCCGTCACGCTGGCTTTGCACCCCCAGATCCGACAGGAACACCGGGTCTTCGCCAAAGCCGGTCAGGGGGCCTGCGATCATGTTGCGCAGGTCCGATTTCAGTTTCTCGACCACGCGGTCGCCTGCCAGCACGCCCGATGTCGCGCCATTGGCGGCGCGGGCGGAAACCTCGGTCAGTTTGGACAGGGTCGAGTTCACCTGATCCACAAGGTATTGCAGGTTCGTGCGCGCGGTTTCCATGTCTCGGCGGAAGTCGATGGTCGTCTCTGTGCCTGCCGGGGCAGAGATGTCCAGCGTCGCGCCGTCGATCAGGTCGTCGATGCTGTTGGTGGGGCGGGTGACGGTGATGCCATCGAGTTCCAGCACCGCATCCTGTGCCGCCTGAATCTGGGCGGTGGCATTGGTGGCGGTGGTGTCAAAGGCGGACAGGCCCGCCGCCGTTTCCGTTGCGGTAAAGCGCAGGGCGTTGCCGGCCCCGGCCTCGGACACGATGCCCAAGGAAAAGGTGCCATCCCCCTTGTCGATCACCCGCGCCGCCAGGCCGGGCAGGACGTCCAGCGTTTCGGCCAGTTGCGAAAGGGTCGCCCCGGCGGGAATGTTCAGGGTGTTGATCGTGCTTTCGGGGTTCAGCGCGAAGGCGGGGTTGTTGGAGGCGTCTTTATACCATGCGCCCACCTCGACCTTCAGCGCGCCTGCGCCGATGGTCTGATCGGCGGAGGTGAAGCCCTTGAACTCCAGCACCTGGCGTTGCGCGGTCTGCACCACACCGATGCTGCGGCTGGAGTTGGCGATCTTGGACGGATCGGTGATCGTGACCTTGACCCCGGAATTGCCGCTGCTGGCTTTCAGGATCGGTGCTGCTTGCAGGTTCGTCACCGCCGTTTGCAGCGATTGAAACTGCGCCCGCACCTGCCCAAGGGTTGAGATCGACAGATTGGCGGAGTCGAGTTTTTTCTGCTCCGCCTTTTTCCGGGGCTGGATTTCTGCCGCGACCAATGAGGTCGTCAGGTCCGAAAGGTTCAGACCCGAGCCGTTCTTGTTCAGCGTGCTGAGGATATCGACCATCGCGCGTCCCTATGCATAGCCCTGTCTGCCTGTCTTAAGAACGGCAGGCGGGCGCGGGGTCTTAATTGCAAGGCCCGTGCCGCTTTGCCCGCGCACTTTGGGCAGGGCGTCCCTGCGGCGCTGACGGGCGTGACTCTTGGCCCTTTTGGCTGGTTCCATGCGGGGCCCGGGGGCGGTGTCACGGGCGCAAAAACGCAGGATGTGGCGCTTTGGTGCAACCTTTGGGAGGGCCGAAGAAGATTCTAAAAATAATCGAAATGGGAAAAATTTGTGAGAAACCGGAAAATTTTACCTATGCAAAACAATGGCTTGAACTTTTTCAGCCTCGCCTGAATGACATCGGCCCGGTCTTTGCAATCCCCCTGTCGCGGCACTTTCGCTAAACATCTGCGACAGGGGCCGTTGTCATTGCCAGAGCGCTGAAGGGCGCGATGCAACAACACCCAGGAGGCTGGACCAATGACTTCCATCAATACGAACATCGGTGCCATTTCCGCTCAGGCGAACATGGCGAAAGTGAACGACGACTTCAACCAGGCCATGACCCGCCTTTCCTCGGGTCTGCGCATCAACGCCGCCAAGGACGACGCGGCAGGCATGGCGATTGCCGAAAAGATGACCGCACAGGTCATGGGCATCAACCAAGCCGTCCGCAACGCCACCGACGGCAAGAACATGCTGGACACCACGGAAAGCGCGCATGTCGAAGTGTCGAACATGCTGCAGCGTATGCGTGAACTGGCCGTTCAGTCCGCCAACGACACCAACACTGGGTCGGACCGCGGCAACATCACGGCGGAATCGCGTCAGCTGGTCGCGGAAATCAACCGCATCGCCGAAAACACCACCTTCAACGGCATGAAGGTCATGGACGGCTCGTTCACCGGCAAGCAGTTCCAGATCGGTGCTGACCTTGGCCAGACCGTGTCGATCTCGATCGACTCTGCCGCCGCGACCGACATCGGTGCCTATAAGGTGAAGTCCGAAGTGTCGCTGGCTGAAACCGGTGGTGTGACGCCGTCCAAGCAGCTGATCGTGTCGGGCCATGCTGGTAACGCCGAAATCAGCACCACCGCTGACATGTCGGCCAAGGAACTGGCTGCCGCTGTCAACGCCAAGGCGTCCTCGACTGGCGTGCAGGCCACCGCCGTGACCAAGGCCAAACTGTCGGGCCTGTCGGAAGTGGGCAAGATCTCGTTCAAAGTGAACGGCGAGTCGATCGGCACCGTCGCGATCTCGAACAAAGATGACCTGCGGTCGCTGCGCGATGCGATCAACACCAAGACCACCTCGACCGGGGTTTCCGCTTCCTTGGGCGATGATGCGTCGGAAATCGTTCTGACCGACTCGACCGGCAAGAACATCGAAATCACCGACTACACCGCCGCTGACAGTGGTGCTGCTGCCGAAGCCGATCTGACCGTCACCGCGCTGGAAGCAGACGGCACCGCCGGGACCGACATCGACCTGAAGGGCGACGCTTCGGTTGATACCGCGAATGTGACCGGTCAGGTGACCTTCACCTCGACCCAGACCTTCTCGGTCAACTCGTCCGAGATCGACTCGGGCGCAAGCGAAGTTGGCTTCTTCTCGGACACGGCAAACGCTGCGACGCTGGAGTCGGTGGCCGACATTGACTTGTCCACCGCTGAATCCTCGGCCGAGGCGATCACGGTCATCGACGTGGCGCTGCAAAAGATCAGCCAAGCGCGCGGTAACCTTGGTGCTATGTCGAACCGTCTGGACTCGACCATCTCGAACCTGACCAACATCTCGGGTTCGGTTCAGGCCGCGAAATCGCAGGTTATGGACGCCGACTTTGCGGCAGAATCGACCCAGCTTGCCCGTGGTCAGATTCTCTCGCAGGCTGCCACGGCGATGCTGGCACAGGCCAACTCGTCCAAGCAGGGCGTGCTGAGTCTGCTCCGCGGCTGACGGAAAGCCGACACGCAAGAATTGTGGCCCCGGTATGGCAATACCGGGGCACCTTTTATTTCAATGGCTTGGACATATCTGGACAGGGTTTTCCTGTCAGGTTTCCGCCGTTTTAGGGGCGTCAAACGCTTTTTTTGCAGAAAGGCGCTTCGCTGTGCAGGTTCACCGTCAAGGAGAACCGCGCCATGCAACTTTACACCTCACAGACCCTGTCCCAGCGCCAGTCGATGGTGGTCACCGCCCAGTTGCAGCAGGCCATCCAGCTTTTGCAGATGGGCAATTCCGACCTGCAATCCTTTATCGAAGGGCAGGCCGAAGAAAACCCCTTCGTCGAATTGGGTCTGCCGCGCAGTGCGCTGCGGGTGAAATCCTCTGAGCCGGCGCTGCCGTCCTCGCGCCGTGGTGGTGAGGATGATTGGGACCGTCTGGGCAATCTTGCCGCCGATCCAGGGCCGTCGCTTTATGCCCACGCCCAATCGCATGTCGCGCGGTTGGACCTGACCGGGGCAGAGCGTGCCTTGGCTGAGGTGATGCTGGACGCGCTGGAACCGTCGGGCTGGCTGGGCCAACCGCTGGATTTGTTGGCCGCCCGCGCTGGTGTGTCGATGGACCGGGCCGAGGCGCTGCTGGCACGGATGCAAAAGATTGAACCGGCGGGGCTGTTCGCGCGGAACCTGTCGGAATGCCTGCGCCTGCAAGCGGCGGAACAGGGGCTGCTGACGCCGATGTTCGACACGCTGCTGCGCCATCTGCCGATGCTGGCGGTGGCCGATCTGCGCGGGCTGTGCCGCGTTTGCGCCTGCGACATGGACACGCTGAAGGCGATGCTGCGGCAAATCCGGTCGCTGAACCCCAAGCCGGGCGCGCTGTTTGAATTTGAATCCACCGCGCAGCGCCCGCCGGACCTGATCGTGACGCGCGGAGCCGATAGCTGGCGCGTGGACCTGAACCGTTCCACCCTGCCCAGCGTGGTGGTCAAGGCCGATGAGGCACGGAAAGTGGCACGCAAGGGCGACTCTTCGGCCTATGTCGCCGAACGCCTGTCGGTTGCCCGTTGGCTGAGCCGCGCGGTAGAGCATCGCAACCAGACCACGCTGAAGGTCGGGGCCGAGGTGGTGCGGCGTCAGTCCGAATTTCTCGATCAGGGCCTGTCGAAAATGCGCCCGATGATCCTGCGCGAAGTGGCCGATGCCATCGGCGTGCATGAAAGCACCGTCAGCCGTGTGTGTTCCGGCCTGATGATCGCGACGCCACAGGGGACATTCCCG
>CALRPK020000067.1:0-7438 GCA_943370015.1 Paracoccus haematequi | reverse complement strand
GATCGGCGGATTTGTAGTCAAAGGCGCGGACCGGTACGCCAAGGTCAGCGGCCTTTTCCGGGTTGCGGGCGAGTGCGATGGGCGTGACGCCGCGCGCTTTCAGGGCGGCGATGGCAAGGCGGCCCAACTGGCCTGTCGATCCGGTGATGGCAATGGTCATGGAACTCTCCGTGGTTGATGCGGCAGAGATGATCCCTTTACTTCCGAAAAGGAAGTACCTACATTTTGGTAAGTATCCGCATTTTTCGCACAGGGCCTGTGATGAAGGATTTTCCCGCACCGCCACCGGGGGCCAAAGCCAATGTGCTGCATCCCCTTTGCCCCTCGCGGCAGGTGCTGCAACACCTGACCAGCCGCTGGGGCGCGCTGATCCTTGTGGCGCTGGCCGGAAAAACGCTGCGCTTTTCCGAACTCCGCCGCGCGCTGGGGGACGTCAGCGACCGCATGCTGGCGCAAACGCTGCAAGGGTTGGAAGCCGACCGCATGGTCACCCGCGTCTCCCACGACGTGGTCCCGCCCCATGTCGACTATTCGTTGACGGAGATCGGCGAAGAGGCGGCAGAGCTGGTCAAAGGGCTGGCGGAATGGGTGGAGCGGCGGTTGCCGGAGATATTGGGGGATGAATCCCACAGGTGATCGCGAAACTCAGTGCAGAACGGTAGCCTAATCAGTTTGCAGGATCGAAAATGGCTAACAAAGAGAAATTCAGCGAGGCACAACCAAAATCAGACCTAAAGATTTGGCGTTACATGGATTTTCCAAAGTTTGCGAGTCTACTTCTAGATGGGTCGCTGTATTTTAGCCGCGGCGACAAATTTCTAGATAGTCATGAAGGCTCCTATACTAAAAAGAGCCTTGAAGATTTACCACGATTTCTGAAAAGTTTAGGCGGAACTGACATGAGCCTGATGCCGAGACAGTTCAGCGATTTCATGGGCTACACTCTATCCCACACGCACCGCTCAGCACGCCGAGCGGTCTTTGTCAACTGCTGGCACGCAAATGAATTTGAGTCGGCTGCAATGTGGGATTTATATGGTGGAAGTGGTTCAGCTATCGCAATTGAAAGCACTTACAAGGCGCTTGATTCATGTCTTGGTGAACACATCTATCTTGGCCTTGTTTCTTATATTGACTACGGAATAGACGAAATTCCTCTCGGTGATTTGTCGCGGGCATCTATGTATAAAAGAAAGTCTTTTGAGCATGAAAAAGAAGTGAGATGTATAATCTGGGACAACGATCGGTTCATCGCAGGCGTTGGAGGACAAGATGACGATACTGCCGGAGTTAAACATAAAGTAGAGTTGAACGACTTGATCCAGAGAGTGCACATTTCGCCAACGGCCAAATCATGGTTTGTGGACCTTGTCAGTGAATTCACGAGCCAACTGGATTACAACTTTCTTGTAAATCAATCAGACTTGTACACTGACCCTCTGTTCTAACCCCCTCACAACTCCCGATACCGCTTCTCCTGCCGCGCCGTCCAGCGCACCTTAACCGCAAACCCCGTATCCGTCGCGCTCTCCTCCAGCACCACACCCTCGGCATGCAGCCATGCCCGCCTCCGCCCGTCGCTGAACGGCACGGCCATCAACCGCTCCGTTTTCTCCTCGTCGAACTCGGCGGAAACCGCGTCCAGCAGCGCGTCGACGCCTTCACCCGTCAGGGCCGACACGGGGAACACGCCGCTGCGGGCTTGGACGGAGAGGGCCTCGCGGGCCGATGCCTCCACAAGGTCCAGTTTGTTCCACACCTCAAACATCGGCGTGCCTGCCCCCACGCCCAAAGAGGCGAGGATATCGCCCACATCGGCGGCCTGTTCGGCGGTTTCGGGGTGGCTGATGTCGCGGACGTGCAGGATCAGGTCGGCCTCCAGCACCTCTTCCAGCGTGGCGCGGAAGGCGGCGACCAGTTGGGTGGGCAGGTCCGAGATGAAGCCCACGGTATCAGACAGGATCACTTTGCGGCCCGAGGGCAGCACCACCCCGCGCATCGTCGGGTCCAGCGTGGCAAAGAGCATGTCCTTGGCCAGCACATCCGCCCCGGTGGCACGGTTGAAGAGCGTGCTTTTCCCGGCGTTGGTGTAGCCCACCAGTGCGACGATGGGGAACGGCACCTTCCGGCGCGCGGCGCGGTGGAGTTCGCGGGTTTTCACCACCTTGTCGAGTTGCCGCTTCAGCCGGATCACCTGATCGTCGATGGCGCGGCGGTCAGCCTCTAGCTGGGTTTCCCCCGGACCGCCGACAAAGCCGAAACCGCCCCGCTGGCGTTCAAGGTGGGTCCAGGCCCGCACCAAGCGCGTGCGCTGATAGGACAGTGCGGCCAGTTCCACCTGCAACACGCCCTCACGCGTGCGGGCGCGGTCGGCGAAAATCTCAAGGATCAGCCCGGTCCGGTCGAGGAGTTTGACCCCCCATTCCTTTTCCAGATTGCGCTGCTGCACCGGAGAAACCGGCCCATCGACCAGCACAAGGTCCACCGCTTCGGCCTTGAAGCGGGTCTTGAGCTCTTCCACCTTGCCGGAGCCGAACAGCATGCCGGGGTGCAGGCGCGGCAGGCGCACCACCTCACCGCCCAGAACATCCAGTTCGGGCAGGGCATTGGCCAGACTCACCGCCTCGGCCAGCCCATGTTCGGGCAGGCGGCGGCTGCGGTCAGCGCGCACATCGGGGTGCAGCACAAAAGCGCGTGTCGCGCGTGCGGCAGTTGACCGCGCATCCCGGTCGGGGATCAGCGGCAGCTCGTCGTCATCATCGGGGAAGTCAGTAATCAGTCTTCGCCTTCATAAAGGTTGATCGGCGCGCCCGGCATGATGGTCGAAATCGCATGTTTGTAGACGAGTTGCGATTGACCGTCGCGGCGCAAAAGCACGCAAAAATTGTCAAACCAAGTGATAACGCCTTGAAGTTTCACACCATTGATCAAAAAAATCGTAACCGGAACTTTGGCTTTCCGCACATGGTTAAGGAAGGCATCCTGCAAATTTTGTTTATCGGCGGCCATTGTTATCTTGCCTTTTCTTTTCGGTCTAACCGTCTTTCGCTGTCGATGCCGGACCCCTGATCCCTCGCTCAGGTGTGTCGGTCCAACGCCGTTAGTATGGTGCGGGTTTCAGACAGTTTCCAGCCCAAACCGTGGCTTGCCGCATCGGTTTTGAACGGCGACGGACAGGAAAGATCAGCGTCGCAGCGTCGCAGGCACCAGAAACACCAGCAGCGCCAGTGTTTCCAGACGGCCAACAATCATCAAGCCTCCCATGGCAAGCTTGACCCAAGGTGACAGGGCCGCAAGGGCGATGGGCGATTCCATGACCTGCGCGGCCAAGGGGCCGGTGGTGGTCAGCGCGGACAGCGTCAGCACCAGCGCCGGTTCAAACCCCTGCCCCAGCAGCGTCAGGAGTGCGGTTCCCGCCGCGATGCTGAGCGCGGTGAGCATGAAGAAGATCCACGCCGCATAAGCCCCATCGCGACGAAAGCCGCGTGCGCCGACGGAATTGGGGTGGATCAGCTTTTCCATCTCGCGCCCGCCGTGGCGGAACAGGGCGTGGACGCGCAACAGCTTGACCCCGCCCGCCGTGGTGGCAATCCCACCCCCCAGAATGGCCAACCCCGCCAGCGCCAGACCGGGCGTTTCCAGCCCCGACCAAAAGCGCGCGGTTTCCCAATCGGCAGAGACAAAGCCCGTGGTGGTCAGGAAAGACAGGGTGGTGAACACCGCCCCCCACAGCGCCGCCAAGGCCGGACCAAGGCCCTGCCCTTCGCTGGCCGCAACGGCATGGCGCAGAAACAGGATGGCGGTGACCACACCCGTGACCGCCAGTGCCAAGCGCAGTTCGGGGTCGTGGCGGATCGGCCCCACCTCTGACCGCATCGCCGCCCCCGGCCAGAAGCGCCGGCTCAGCGCCATCAGCAGGACGAGCAGCACCAAAACCTCGGCCCAGCGGCCCGGCATGTCATGGCCCATGGTGATGCCAGAGGTAGAGACTGTGGACAGCGCCAGCACAAAGGCGGCCAGCCCCTTTCCCCCGGCAAGGATCAGCCCCACCCACAGCGCAAGCGTCACCCCGGCATAGATCGGCAGCACCTGCGCTGCGTGGCGTCGCACCCGTGCTGCCGGATCGACGGTGCCAGTGAACCAATAGGGACCATCGTCGCGCTGGCCGGGAACACGGCCCGTGATCACCTCTGCCCCGCCCAGATTGACCGGCGCAAGGATGGCGGCAGCGGCGACGAGGATTACAAAGCCGCCCATCCACCCCGCCTGCGCCCGCCAGAGATGCAGCGTGTCCGGCACCGCCGCAGGGTCCAGAAGCGTGGCCCCGGTGGTGGTGAAGGCAGAGATCATCTCGAACCACAGATCCAGCCAATCCGCCCGTGGCAGCGCCTGCGTCATCGGCAGCGCCATCACGACTGGCAACAGCAGATAGGCCCACAGCAAGGCGGTCAGATGCGCCCGTGTCAGATCACGCGTCCGCCGCCCGGCGACGGCAAGCGCGACAAAACCGCAAAGCACCAGCAGGATCACCGCCGAATAAAAGAAGGCCCGCGCGACATGGTGATCGCCGCTGATCGTGGCATGGGCAGCGGGGAGCAGCATCGACAGGGCCGTCAGCGCAGCCATTTGCAGCAAAAGCGGCAGGTCGCGCAGCCAATCCCGCATCAGAAGAAATCGACCGAGACTTGCAAGAGACGCTCCACCTCAGGCACGTCCTTGGTCAGGGCGAAGATCGCCAAGACGTCACCCGCCTCGATCCTTGTGTCGCCTGTGGGTTTCAGCACGCGGTCAGCCTTCATGATCCCGCCCACCAGCACGCCTTCGGGGAATTGCACATCCCGGATCAACCGACCGGCAAGCGGTGAGGTGGACAGCACCTGCGCCTCGATCACCTCGGCCTCGGAATCGCCGATGGAATAGATCGCGCGCACCTTGCCATGCCGGATGTGGCGCAGGATGGACGACACCGTGGTGGCACGCGGGTTGATATAGGCGTCGATGTTCAGAGCGCCCATCAGGGGGGCAAGCGTGGGATCATTCACCAGCGCGATGGACATCCGGCACCCGGCCTGTTTGGCCCGCACAGCGACCAGCAGGTTGGTCTTGTCATCATCGGTCACCGCCAACACGGCATCGGCCCGGTCGATGGACGCTTCCATCAGCATGTCGATATCCATGCCGTCGCCGTTCAGCACGATGGTCCGTTCCAGACTGTCGGCCGCCTTTTCCGCCCGCGCGCGGTTCTTTTCGATGATCCGCGCCCGAACCCGGTCTGTGCGGGCCTCCAGCGCACGCGCTACGGCCAGCCCGACATTGCCGCCGCCGATGATGACGATGCGTTCCTGCTTTTTGGTTTGCTTGCCAAAGATGTCCAAGGCGCGGTTCATGTCCTCGGAATGGGTCAGGACATAGATCTGATCTTCCGCGAACAGTTGATCGCCCGGATCGGGGGCGAACAGCCGCCCCTGCCGCCGCACGCCCACCACAATAGCGCGCAAGGTGGGGAAAAGCTCGTTCAACTGCCGCAACGGCGTGTTCAGCACCGGGCAATCGGCGTCCAACTGGATGCCCAGAAGCTGCGCCTTTCCGGCAAAGAAGGTTTCCGTGTCAAAGGTTGATGGCGCGGCAAGGCGTTGCAGCGCGGCCTCGGCCACCTCACGCTCGGGGCTGATCACCACGTCGATGGGCAGGTGATCGCGACGGTAAAGGTCGGAATAGATGGCATCCAGATAGCTTTGTGCCCTGAGCCGTGCGATCTTGCGCGGGATGGCGAAGATGGCATGGGCCACTTCGCAGGTGACCATGTTCACCTCATCCGAATGGGTGGCGGCGATGATCATATCGGCATCCCGCGCCCCGGCCTTTTCCAGCACATCGGGGTAAGAGGCGAAGCCGACGATGCCCTGCACATCCAGCACATCCGTAGCGCGGCGGATCAAATCGGCGTTCTGGTCCACCAACGTGACGTCATTCCGTTCGCCGGACAATTGCCGGGCGATCTGCCACCCAACCTGCCCCGCGCCGCAGATGATGACCTTCATGGCGCTCTCCGGCTGTGTTTGACGGCGCAAGGTGTCGCAGATGGCGCGGCATGGCGCAAGGGTTTGGGGTGACGTTGGGCCTCAGGTGTGGTATGAAAGGATCATACCAGAGGGAGGCTTCGATGGCCACAAGCGACAAACGCACGGTAAGCCTACCGCCCGAACATGCGGCCTATATCGACGGTTTGGTCGCCTCAGGCAGCTATGCCTCCGCAAGTGAGGTCGTGCGCGCCGGTCTGCGCGCCTTGCAGGAACGTGAGGCCGCCATAGAACGCTGGCTGCGGGAAGAGGTGGCCCCTGCCTATGATGCCACGCTGTCAGACCCGACACGGGCGCGCCCCGCCGCTGCGGTTTTTGCGGCCTTGCGCGCAAAGGCGGCAACCGACTGATGCGGGAACGGCGCGTCACCTTTGCACCCGAGGCAGAGGCCGATCTGACCGCGCTTTTCGACTGGATCGCGCAGCGCGCTGAACCCCAAACCGCGATGCGATACCTGGACAGGCTAGAAGCCTTTTGCAACGGTCTGTCCTTTGCGTCAGAGCGTGGACATCTGCGAAGCGACATTCGCCCCGGACTAAGGATTCTGGGCTTTGAGCGACGCTTGACCTTGGCCTTCGTCGTGTCTGACACGCAGGTGACAATCCTGCGTGTCTTTCCTACGGGCCGTAACTGGGAGAGGGGGTTCTAGCCCTCACTCTTCCGTCACGTCATCCTCATCCTCTTCGCCGCCCTTCAGCCCGCGCGCGCCTTTCGCGGTGGTGACGACGCCCAGCGATTTCAACTTGCGGTGCAGGGCGCTGCGCTCCATGCCGACAAAGCTCGCCGTGCGGCTGATGTTGCCGCCGAAACGGTTGATCTGGGTCAGCAGGTATTCGCGTTCGAACACCTCCCGCGCCTCGCGCAGCGGCAGAGTGGCCATCGCTCCGCCCAGCACCAGACGGCCATTCTCGGCCCCCGGAGCCTCTTGTCCCGGCAGTTCGCGCGCCTCGATCGGGCCGGTGCCATCGCCAAGGATCAGCACGCGTTCGATCACGTTGCGCAATTGGCGCACGTTTCCGGGCCATGACATGGTTTGCAACAGCGCCTCGGCATCCGGCGACAGGCTGCGCAGCGGCAGGCCTTGGGTGCGGTGGAACATGTCGATGAAATGGCGGGTCAGTTCGGGGATATCCTCGCGCCGTTCTTCAAGGCTGGGCACGGCAATGGGCACGACATTCAGCCGATCATAGAGTTCCTGCCGAAACCGCCCTGCCGCGATTTCGGCCCGCAAATCACGCGTGGTGGAGGAGATAACCCGCAGGTCAACCCGCACCTTGTCAGACCCGCCCGCGCGGGTGAATTGCTGCTCCACCAGCACGCGCAGGATTTTCGACTGGGTGCCAAGCGGCATATCGGCC
>CALRPK020000066.1:0-7451 GCA_943370015.1 Paracoccus haematequi | reverse complement strand
AGACGGGCGTGAACCAACCGGCCACTTTGCGGCGGGTGCGGCTGTCACGCCGCAAGGCGCGGTCGCAGCCCCAGCCAAGCAGCGCCCCGGCCAGCACCTGCCAGATGTCATGCCGATCCGAATCGATGCGCGACCCGCCGACGAACCCGGCCGAGATCACGATCAGCGCTTTGGCCACCGGATTGCCGGTAAAGCATTCATGCACGATCGACGACGCGCCCAAGGCGGCGGCAGAGGTATGGGCCGAGGGGAACCCCTGATCGCCCCCATCCGGGCGGATGTTGATCGGGGTCTGACCCAAGGCGTGCTTGCTACCATGTGCGACAAGCATCATCGAGGCAAAGCGCAAGGCATATTCCCCACCAGACCCGTTCAGCACCGAGCAGGCAAAAGCGATAGAGGGCAGCGCAATCTGCACCCGATCCCCGATTTGGCGCGGATTGCCCGGCCCGTTCAGCACCGCAAAGGCCAGCACGGCCAGCACCAGATGCACCCGCCCGATGCGGCGAACCCATGTCAAAAACATCTGCACGTCACGTCCCCCTGCCGGAACCCGCTGCGGCATCCCGGCGCAAGACGCTTATCAGCTTTGTCCCGCCATGGTCCATCGCCCATGGCAAGCGGCGATGCGTCCTGCGCCACGTCTGGGCCCGTTGCGGGCCACCGCTTACCGGATCGCGACGGATTTCCCTAAATTCCACATCAGGGAGTCAGACTGCGCGCCTTTGTCCGCTGGACGACTAGGCCCATGTTGTCTAAAAGCCGCCCCATAAGGCTGCGGCGCGTTCGCGGCCGTTCTGGCATATGGGTCGCGGAACGCCCCGCGTCCTTGAAAGGGAGAAGTTCTCGTGTCCCACGCAGAAGACAACGCAGGCACCCGGCGGGATTTCCTGTATTATGCGACGGCGGGTGCCGGGGCGGTTGCCACTGGCGCCGCTGTCTGGCCGCTGGTCAATCAGATGAACCCCTCGGCAGACGTTCAGGCGCTGTCGTCGATTTTCGTCGATGTGTCGGCGGTTGAAGTCGGCACGCAATTGACTGTCAAATGGCTGGGCAAGCCGGTCTTCATCCGCCGCCGCACCCCCGAAGAGATTGAGGCCGCGCGGGCTGTCGCCCTGACCGATCTGGTCGATGCAAAGGGCGAGAATGCGAACAAGCCCGACGCCGACGCCGCCGACCAGAACCGCACGCTGGATGAAGCGGGCGAATGGCTGGTGATGATGGGCGTCTGCACCCACCTTGGCTGCGTGCCGCTGGGTGACGGGTCGGGCGATTTCGGCGGCTGGTTCTGCCCCTGCCACGGCTCGCACTACGACACCGCTGGCCGCATCCGCAAAGGGCCCGCCCCGCGCAACCTGCCGGTGCCGGTGGCTGCCTTCGAAAACGAAACCACGATCAAGCTCGGCTAAGGAACACAAAAATGGGCGGAATTCCTCACGACCATTACGAGCCCAAGACGGGCGGCGAACAGTGGCTTCACAAGCGCCTGCCGATTGTCGGGCTGCTGTATGACACCATCATGATCCCCACACCCAAGAACCTGAACTGGATGTGGATCTGGGGCATCATCCTCACCTTCTGCCTTGCGCTGCAGATCATCACCGGCATCATCCTTGTGATGCATTACACGCCGCATGTGGACTACGCTTTTGCGTCGGTCGAACATATCATGCGCAACGTGAACGGCGGCTACATGATCCGCTACATGCACGCCAATGGCGCGTCGCTGTTCTTCGTGGCGGTCTATCTGCATATCTTTCGCGGCCTCTACTACGGGTCCTACAAGGCCCCGCGTGAGGTGACGTGGATCATCGGCATGCTGATCTATCTGATGATGATGGGCACCGCCTTCATGGGCTATGTGCTGCCTTGGGGTCAGATGTCCTTCTGGGGTGCGACGGTGATCACCGGCCTGTTCGGCGCGATCCCCGGGATCGGTCCCGACATCCAGACTTGGCTTTTGGGCGGGCCTGCCGTGGACAACGCCACGCTGAACCGCTTCTTCTCGCTGCACTATCTGCTGCCCTTCGTGATCGCCGGTCTGGTGGCTGTCCATATCTGGGCCTTCCACACCACCGGCAACAACAACCCGACCGGGGTTGAAGTGCGCCGCACCTCGAAGGAAGAGGCTGCGCGCGACACCGTGCCGTTCTGGCCCTATTATGTGATCAAGGACCTGTTCGCGCTGGCGATCATCCTCTTGGTGTTCTTCGCGGTTGTCGGCTTTATGCCCAACTACCTGGGCCACCCCGACAACTACATCGAAGCGAACGCGCTTTCGACGCCCGCACATATCGTGCCGGAATGGTACTTCCTGCCGTTCTACGCGATCCTGCGCGCCTTCACTGCCGACGTCTGGGTGGTGATCGCGGCGGAATGGCTGTCCTTCGGCATCATCGACGCCAAGTTCTTCGGCGTTCTGGCGATGTTCGGCGCGATTGCCGTGATGGCGCTGGCCCCATGGCTGGACACCTCTTCGGTGCGGTCGGGTCGGTATCGCCCGATGTTCAAGTGGTGGTTCGCGCTGCTGTGCCTTGATTTCATGGTGCTGATGTGGGTCGGGTCCATGCCCGCCGAAGAACCCTATGCGACGATCTCCTTGATCGCCTCGGCCTATTGGTTCGCCTATTTCCTCGTGATCCTGCCGCTTCTGGGTGTGATCGAAAAACCGCTGCCGCAACCGGCAACGATTGAGGATGACTTCAACGCCCACTACGGCTCCAAAGCCCATCCGGCCGAGTGAGAAAAGGACTGTTCCAAATGATCAGGAAAATCGCACTCGCCACCGCTGCAACTCTGGCCCTGTCGGCCGGAGGGGCAATGGCAGCCACCGGGCATTCTGAACTGACCGATTTTGCCTTTGCGCATGAAGGTCCGTTTGGCCGCTTTGACCAGTTCCAGCTGCAGCGCGGGCTTCAGGTCTATACTGAGGTTTGCTCTGCCTGCCACGGGCTGAAATTCGTCCCCATCCGCACCTTGGCGGATGAGGGCGGCCCCGGCCTGCCGGAAGATCAGGTTCGCGCCTATGCCAAGCAATTCACGGTGACCGACAAGGAAACCGGCGAAGATCGCGAAGGCATCCCGACCGACAACTTCCCGCATTCGGGAATGGAAGGCGCACCCGACCTGTCCTTGATGGCCAAGGCCCGCGCAGGGTTCCATGGCCCCTATGGCACCGGGATGAGCCAGCTCTTCAACGGTATGGGCGGCCCGGAATACATCTATTCGATCCTGACGCATTACGAAGAAAACCCGGAATGCGCGCCGGACGGCATTGATGGCTTCTACTACAACACCTCGTTCCCGAATGGTGGCGTGCCGGACACTTGCAAGGATGAACACGGCATTTCCACCGTGCCGGGCAGCTGGATCGCCATGCCCCCGCCGCTGTCTGATGACGTCGTAACCTATGCCGACGGCCATGCCGCCACCGTTTCCAACATGGCTGAGGATGTGGCCTCTTTCCTGATGTGGACCGCCGAGCCGAAGCTGATGGCGCGGCGTGAGGCAGGGTTTACCGCCGTGGCCTTCCTGATCGTGCTGGCATCGCTGCTCTATCTGACCAACAAGCGGATCTGGGCGGCGCAAAAGGGCAAGAAAACGGCCTGATCATCCTAAGGGTGACGGACCATGAAACCCCGCCTTCGGGCGGGGTTTTTCATTGCAGATAGCCGCGCACCAAGGCGCTGGACAGCAACGTCCACCCGTCGGCCACGACGAAAAAGGCTAGCTTGAACGGCAGTGAGACGATGGCAGGGGGCACCATCATCATGCCCATCGCCATCAGCACAGCCGCGACCACAAGGTCGATGATCAGAAACGGCAAAAAGATCAGAAAGCCGATCTGAAACGCCCGCGCGATTTCTGACAGCACAAAGGCCGGGGTCAGCAGCGAAAACGGCGCGCTGGTCGGGGGCGCGGTTTCACCGGGGCGCAAATCACGCAACGCGGCGAAGGTATCGGGATCAACCCGCGCCGCCATGAATTGCCGAAAGGGTTCGGCCATGGCGGGCACGGCAGTTGCAAGGTCGATCTGGCCGTTGTTCAACGGCTCTACCCCCTCAGCCCAGCTTTGCTGCAAGACCGGTTCCATCACGAACCAAGTCAGGAACAGCGCCAGACTGACCATCAGCATATTGGGCGGCGCCTGTTGCAACCCGATGGCCTGCCGCAGGATCGACAGGACCGTGACGATGAAGGGAAAACACGTCACGGTCACCATCAGCCCCGGCACCAGTGCAAGCACCGTCACCAACAGCAATAGCTGCGCCGTCCGGGTGGCGACCGTTGGGCCACCACTGCCAAGATCAATCGACAGCGATTGCGCCAAAGATGGTCCGGCAAGGCAAAGCAGCACCAACCCGGCCAACAGCGGCAAGCGTATCACAACCCGCCCCGCAGATTTGCAACCTCGGTCAAGCGCACCGCCAGTTGACCGGACGAGTCGCCACCCAACTCCTCCAGCTCACCACGGGCAATCAGGCGGTCGCCCACCCACAGCTCCACCGGGTCTTCCACCCGCCGGTCCAGCGGCAGCACCGCATCCCGTGTCAGGCGCAGCAGATCCCGCACCAAGGGCCGCGCCCGACCGACCGAGATGGTGATTTCAATCGGCACCTGCGCAAAGGGGTTGGCGTCGTCATCCATAGCGTCTCTCCGCTGGCAAAAGGTCATAAAATGCGGCCAAGGCCGCCGCGATTTCGGCAATCGCCCCGTCCAGATCCACCCGCGCGCCCGCAGGCCCGGCCTGAATGACCACCTGCCCGGGCGTCAGCGTCGCATCCTCGATCAAGGACAGCGGCAGGGCAGGGGGCGGGGTCAGGAATCCCTCAACCACCGGCCGTGCCGTGGGGTGCAGCCGCAGGGCAATCGGCTGATCCGCCGCCTCTGCGGCCAGCGTCATGACCACTTCGGCAACCGTTGGACCAATTGCTTCCGTCGCGAGACGCGGCAGCAGTTGCGCCACCATCGACTGAAGCAAGGGGCGCAGCGATTGCAGCACATGCATCCGCGCCTCATGGTAGGAAAACCCCATGGTTTGAAGGCCCTGCCCCACGGCATCGCGCAGACGGGCGGCATCGTCGTCGCGGGCGGCCAAGGCATCCTCCCATCCGGCAGAGTAGCCATCATCATAGGCCGAAAGCCGCGCCTCCTCCCCCGCTTCTGCGGGGGCAGGCGGGGACATGGCGTCGTCGTCCGAGGTGAAGGTTTCCAGACGCAAAGGCATGTCAGGTCCGCTCCTCCGCTTCCATCCAGCCGCGCAGGATTTCGACGGATTCGGCCTGCCGTTCGTTGATCAGACGGCGCAGACGGGCGACCGGGTCTTCTTCGACGGGGAAATCACTGACCAAGGCCATCGGGGGCAAAGGTGTATCATCGTCGATCACACCGGTCAGAGCAGTGCCACTGCCCATTCCAGCCAAGGCCAGCGGCAAGGGCGCAGGCGGCAGCGCCCGTGACGGCCCGGCGAGGATCGGACGGACCACGAACAGACCAAGCACCAGCGCAACCCCGGCCAAGATCGCCATCTGAACCAGTTGCATCACGTTCAGCGGCCCGGAAAGGAACCCCGCCTCAGCCAAGGCACCCTCTTCGGCCATGGGCACAAATTCCAAAGACCGCAAAGTCAGCACATCGCCCCGCGATTCGTCCAAGCCCACAGCCGAGGCGACCAGATCGCGCAACACCGCCATTTCTTCTTCGCTGCGTGGGGTGCGGGCGGGGGTACCGTCGTCGGCCAGACCATCGGCGGCATCCACCAGCACCGCGACTGACAGCCGACGGATATCCCCCGGTTCGCGCCGCAGATCGCGCCGGGTTTCGGACAATTCATAATTCACCGTTTCCCGCGCGGTTTCATTGCTGCTGTCCGCGCCCTGCCCCGCCCCCGCCTGATCGGGCAGGTTCGACGCCACCGTGACCGCGCCGCCCGGCTGGGTCTGGCTGCCGGATTGCTGTTCGGTGGTGCTGGAAACTACAACCCGCCCCTCAGGGTCGATCTTGCGCTCACTGATGGTTTCCGATTCGGTCACCAGATCGACGGCCACCTCAACGACCGCCCGCCCCGGCCCCACGCGGGCGGCGAGCAGACGTTCAACATTGCCCCGAATCTCTGCCACGCGGGCGGATGCGGCAGCGGGCATGGTGGCGTCTTCGGCCTGCACCAGCCCGGTGGTGGTATCGATCACCTGCACCTGATCCGGGGTCATCCCCGCCACAGCCGCCGCGACCAGATGCCGGATCGCCTGCGCCTGTGGCCCTGTGACCTGCCCCAGCGACGGCGTGATGGCAACCGATGCCGTCGGGCTGTCTGCCTGCGCAAAAGCCCGCACAGCCCCACGCGAAATGTGCACCCGTGCCGCCCGCACCCCCGGCGAGGCGAGCAATGTGCGCGCCAACTCCCCTTCGATCGCGCGCCATTGCGCAGCATCAAACATCTGCGCCGTGGTGCCAAAGCCGGAGAGCGAATCCAGCAGTTCATACCCCTTGCCCGTCGCGGCGGGCAGACCCTCTGCCGCCAGTTCCATGCGCAGGCTGTCGCGCTGCTCCGCAGGCACTTTGATCGCGTCGGCCTGCACCTCATGCGCGACGCCCCGCGCCTCAAGCGCTGCGACGACCGCCCCCGCTGCTGCCGGATCGAGGCCAGAATACAGCAGCGCCATCTGTGGCGCGGCGGCCAGACGCGACAGCACCAAGACCGCCGCAAACACCGCCAGCGTCGCCCCGGCCACGATCATGCGGCGGCGAGTGTCCAACGAAGCCCAAAGCGTGACAAGGTTCTGCACCCGAATTTCTCCTCACAGGGCGTCCTGCCCCTTGGGGTCAATCTGACGGGTGGGCCTTAACAATCGGTTAGTCGGCTTCGGGCTATGACTGGGCCATCCAGAAAGGGATGACCGCGATGGCCGAACCAGAACAACCTGATGAAAAACATTCGAAAAAGCTGCGGCTGCCCCTGATTCTGGGGGCTGTCGGCGCGCTTGTTTTGGGGGGCGGGGGATTCTTTGCGATCTGGTCCGGGCTGCTGTTCGGGCCGGGTGCAGAAACGCAGGCGCAGGCAACAAGCGCCCTGCCTGACATCGGCTTTGTCCCGATTCCGCCCGCGGTGATTTCCCTGCCGCCGGGGTCGTCCAGCAGCCATCTGCGTTTTGCCGCGCAGTTGGAGGTTGAGGCGGGTCAGACTGACGCCGTGACCTCGATCCTGCCGCGCATTCAGGATGTTCTGAACAGCTACCTGCGCGCCGTCACGGTGGCCGAGTTGCAAGACCCCGCCACGCTGGTGCGAATCCGCGCGCATCTTTTGCGCCGGATTCAGTTGGTGGCGGGCGATGACCGGGTGCGCGACCTGCTGGTCACCGAATTTATGCTGAACTGAAAGGGGATCGGAATGAACTTGATCGCCGATGCATTGCTGGCCGCTGGGGCCTTTGGGGCGGCGCTTTACTGCTACA
>CALRPK020000065.1:0-7490 GCA_943370015.1 Paracoccus haematequi | reverse complement strand
TGCCGCGATGATCGCTTGGGCCGGGATCGAGCGGTTTCGCACCGGCGCGCGGGATGGGATGGACCTGAGCGCCCGCCCGCGTTGGCCGCTGGACCAGACCGCCGCGCCGATGATCGGATCGGGCAAAAAGGGGGCCAAGGCGTGATTGGCGTCGTCGGGGCCGGGGCCTTTGGCACGGCGCTGGCCGTCGCCTTGGCGCGGGACGGGCGGGCGGTGACGCTTTGGGCGCGCGATGGGGCGGCAGAGATTCAGGCCACGCGGCGCAATGATCGGCGCTTGCCGGGGGTTGCGCTGCCCGATGGGTTGCGGGTGACCGACGCGCTGGAGGATCTGGCGCAGGCGCGGGCGGTGCTGATTTCAACCCCGATGCAGGCGCTGCGCGGGTTTCTGACGGGGCCGGGGGCGGTGCTGGACGGCAAACCGCTGGTCGCCTGCTGCAAGGGGGTGGACCTGTCCACCCTGACTGGCCCCGTGGCCGTGATCCGCGCCACTTGCCCCACCGCCACCCCGGCGCTGCTGACCGGGCCGAGTTTTGCCGCCGACATCGCGCGCGGCCTGCCTACGGCGCTGACGCTGGCCTGTGCCGATGGGGCACAGGGGGAACACCTGCAAAACCTGCTCTCCACCCCCGTCCTGCGGCTCTACCGGACCGAGGATACCATCGGTGCCGAACTTGGCGGCGCGTTGAAGAACGTCATCGCCATCGCGGCGGGTGTGGTGATTGGCGCAGGCTTGGGCGACAGCGCCCGCGCCGCGCTGATGACGCGGGGCTATGCCGAAATGGTCCGTCTGGCCATCCATCTGGGGGCAAAGGCCGAGACGCTCGCGGGGCTGTCGGGCCTTGGCGATCTGGTGCTGACCTGCACCTCCGCCCAATCGCGCAACTTTCGCTTTGGTCAGGCGCTTGGCGCGGGGCAAGCGTTTGACCCCGCCGTTACCGTCGAAGGGGCCGCCACCGCCCGTGCCGTGACCGACCTTGCGGCGCGCGAAGGGCTGGACCTGCCTGTCACCGCGATGGTGGCCGCGCTGGTCGCCGGGCGCACCACCTTGAACGACGCGGTGACCGCGTTACTGTCGCGCCCATTGAAACAGGAGTAACCCCATGCGCGCCGCACTGATCTGCATCGACAAACCCGGCCATCTGCACGTCCGCCAAGAAAACCGCCCCGCGCATCTGGAGCATATCAACGCCTCTGGCGTGGTGGAAATGGCCGGACCGTTTCTGTCTGAGACGGGAGAGATGATCGGCAGTCTGGTGATCCTGAACGTGGACACTCTGGCAGCCGCGCAAGAGTGGGCCGCGAATGACCCCTATGCCAAGGCGGGCCTGTTCCAATCCGTCGACATCCGCGAATGGAAAAAGGTCATCGGCTGATGGCGTATTGGCTGCTCAAATCCGAACCCGATGTGTTCGGCTGGGACCATCTGGCCGCCAAGGGCGCAAGCGGAGAGGAATGGACCGGCGTTCGCAACTATCAGGCCCGCAACAACATGCGGGCGATGAAGCTGGGCGATAGGGGGTTCTTTTACCACTCCAACATCGGCAAGGCGGTTGTGGGCATCCTAGAGGTGATCCGCGAAAGCGCCCCCGACAGCACCACCGACGACCCGCGTTGGGATTGCGTCTGCGTGCGCGCGGTGATGCCCTTTGCCCGGCCCGTGGGTCTGGACACCTGCAAGGTGCAGCCGGGTTTGGAATCGATGGTGCTGATCAACAACTCCCGCCTGTCGGTGCAGCCCGTCACGCCAGAGGAGTGGCAGATCATCTGCCGCTTGGGTGGGCTGGACGCCTGACGCCAAGCGGCGCATCCTGACCGAAAAACCAAACGGGAGGGACAAATGGGATTTCTGCAAGTGCTGGCGGCCACGGTCGGGGGCTATGCCCTTGGCGCGGTCTATTACATGACGCTGTCAAAGCCGTGGCTAGCCGCGACGGGATTGCCGCTTGGCCCCAATGGGCGGCCCGTGGGCGGCGACAACGGGGTGCGGCCCTTTATCATCGGCTTTGTCTGCACGCTGCTGGTGGCGGGCATGATGCGCCATATCTTCACCATGTCCGCGCTGGACACCCCGATTGAGGGGGTGATGGGCGGTTTCGGGATCGGGGCGTTCCTGATCTCACCTTGGCTGGTGCTCTGCTATGGCTATTCCATGCGGAAAACCGCGCTGATGGTGATCGATGCCGGATATGCGATTTTGGGCTGCACGCTGATGGGGTTGATCCTGACGCTGTTCTGAAAGCGTTCCAAGGCCCCTAAAATCAGGAGGGCCCCGAACCCACAACGGGACCCTCCTTCCACCCACACGTGCCCCCAAGCACCACACGTGTTTCGAAATCAAAGGGTCCGGGGCATCCTGCCCGTAAGGAAAACCTAGACCGAAACCGTGGGGCGCGCAAAGGGCAAGCCTTTAAAACCTTAGGCGTTCCGGCAATCAGGCATAAACCGCTTCTTTGCCGAAGTGCTTGACCAGCATATAATAAACCACGGCGCGATACTTGTTGCGCTCTGACTTGCCATAGATGTCGATGGCGGCGTCCAGCGCCTCGGTCAGTTTTTCGTCATCCTTCAGGCCCAGTTTCTTGATCAGGAAATTCTGCCGGATGCGGGCCAGTTCTTCGGGGTCAGAGGCGGCGACCGTTTCGGCATCGGCGCTGTAGATCGCCGGACCACAGCCGATGGTGACTTTTTCCAGCAGCGCCAGATCAGGCACCATCTTGCACTTGGTCTTCAGGTCGTCGGCGTATTTCGCCACCAGTTCGGCGCGCTTGCTCATGTCACTCTCCCAATGGGTAAAACCAATCCTTGCGGCAGTATGGCCCGCCTTTGCGATCCCGCAATACAGGAAATGCGTGGGTATTGGGCAAGGCCCCCGTCTTGAACAGCGGGGCGGCGGGCGGCTATGGTCCGGGACAGTCCTTTTGCAAAGCACCCGACACCGATGAAACACCCCCGCGCGTGGCAGCGCATGCTTTCAGGCCGCAGGCTGGACCTGCTGGACCCCACGCCGATGGATATTGAGGTTGAGGACATCGCCCACGGTCTGGCCTTTGTCGCGCGCTGGAATGGGCAGACGCGGGGTGATTTCGCCTATTCGGTGGCCGAACATTCGCTGCTGGTGGAAACGCTGTTCGCCCGCGCAAATCCCGGCATCGCGGCGCGCTGGCGTTTGGCCGCGCTGCTGCATGACGCGCCGGAATATGTGATCGGCGACATGATCAGCCCGGTGAAATCGGCGGTGGGTCCGGGTTATGCCGCGATGGATGAGCGGCTGACAGCGGCGGTGCATCTGCGCTTTGGCCTGCCCGCTGTGTTGCCCGTCCCGATCAAGGCCGCGATCAAGGCGGCAGATCGGGTGTCTGCTTGGGCCGAAGCGGTTGAGATTGCAGGTTTTTCACGGGCCGAGGCGGATGAGCTGTTCGGCAGGCCCGATGCGCTGCTGTTGCGCGGTCTGGAGATCAGATTGCGTCCGCCCGCAGAGGTGCGGGCGGACTACGTGTCACGACATATGGAACTGCTGTCGGACTGCACGCCTTAACCCCGGCGCTTGGCGGTTTGGGGGCCGATGGGGCCGGGACGCTGGACTGTCAACAGCAGGGCCTGTGCGAAAATCTGTAACATGGGCTTACTCCTTTTTGCTTGCCGTGGCGTGGCTATACGCCTTTCATTAGGCAATTCCGACTCAGGAATAGTTTTGTGACTGTAAGTCAGGCTTACATATGACCACTGATTGGCGTGCCCTGCCCCCGCTGTCTGCGCTGCGCGCCTTTGCGGCGGTGGCCGAACATGGCAGCCTGTCACAGGCCGCGCGGGTGCTGAACGTGACCCATCCCGCCATCGCCCAACAGGTCCGCACATTGGAAGAGGCGTTGGGTCTGCGGCTGGTTTCCCGCCAAGGGCGCGGCATGGCCCTGACACCCGAAGGCGCGCGTCTGGCCGCCGCATTGCGCGACGGGTTCACCACCATCGCCACCGCCGTCGCCGATCTGCGGGCCGATCAGGCGGATCGTCCGGTGCGGGTTTCGCTAACGGCTGGCTTTGCCGCGCAATGGCTGATGCCGCGCCTGCGCGACTTTTGGGAGCGTCACCCCGATATTGGCGTCTCCCTGCACCCCGATCCGCGTCTGGTCGATCTGCGCGCCGAAGGAGTCGATCTGGCAATCCGTTATGGCGATGGCAAATGGCCGGGGCTGGAGGCGACCTTCCTCGCCTCTGCCCGCTTGGCAGTGGCGGCATCGCCGGACGTGGTGCAGGGCGCGTCCCTGACCACGGCTGATTTGGCGGCGGCTGATTGGGTTCTGGCGCGGGATTGGCCGGAACAGGACAATTACCTGCGCAGTCTGGGGCTTGATCCCGCTCAGCTTAGCCGCACCGATATGACGACCGAGGAATTGGCCATCGCCGCCGCGCGGCAGGGTCTGGGTCTGGTGGTGGAAAGTCTGGCGCTACTGGAAGACGATGTCGCCGCAGGGCGTCTGGTCGTGGTGCATGACAGCCGTGACCGGCTGCCTGCCTATTTTCTGGTCCGCGCACCGGGCCGGTTATCCCCATCGGCCCGGGCGTTTGCGGAATGGCTGCTGGAGGCAGCCTAAGCGATCAGACCGACAATTCGTCCGGCGATTTGCCCTGCGCGATGGCTTCGGCAAACCAACGAGGTTTGCGGCCACGGCCCGACCAGGTTTCCGACCGATTGGCCGGATTGGCGTATTTCGCCCCGGCGGGTGCCCGCTTGCGCGGGATTTGCGCGCCGGTCAGTTCGGCAAGGGAAAAGCCCATCTCACGGGCTTTCTCTTCCAACTCGGCCAGCGCTTCCTTCTTTTTGCGATCCTCAAACGACGCGATGGCCCGGCCGATCTGCCCCTGAAGGTCTTTCAACTCTTTCAGCGACATCGTATTCAGGTTGATATCCATTATAATTCCCCGTCCCAAAAACTGTGGTGAAAGCGACTTACCACTGGTTTGGTTCCAAGCAAATACAATTCTATTTCGGACTGCGTTTCGCCAGAATACGCTGCAATGTGCGGCGGTGCATCGAAAGGCGGCGCGCGGTTTCTGATACGTTGCGGTCGCACATTTCATAAACGCGCTGAATATGTTCCCAACGCACGCGATCAGCCGACATCGGGTTTTCCGGCGGTGTCGGCAGGCTTTCGGTGCGCGACAACAAGGCGTTGGTCACATCATTGGCATCTGCGGGTTTTGACAGATAATCCGTCGCGCCAATCTTGACCGCAGCCACCGCCGTGGCAATCGCGCCATATCCCGTCAGCACCACGATCCGGCAATCCGGCCGCCGTTCGCGCAGCGCTTCGACCACATCCAGACCATTTCCATCCTCAAGCCGCAGGTCAACCACGGCATAAGCGGGGGGGCGGGTCAGGGCAATCGCCTTGCCCGCGGCGACACTTTCCGCCGTTTCAGGGATGAAACCCCGTTTTTCCATCGCTTTTGCGAGGCGTTTCACAAAAGGCTCGTCATCATCTACCAGCAGCAGAGTCCTGTCCGGTCCCAGTTCCGCGAGATCCTCGGCCATCGGTGTCCACTCCATTTCGGGCACCGGTGATCCGGCGCACCCCATTTGCGACTTGCCACCCGCCATGTGATCGCATCGCACCCGATTTCAAGCGTAGGTCGCTTTCCTGCCGTCGTCAAATTGCGGCGATCAACCCTTGGACAGGAAACATTCCACCCGATCCGCCATCGCCTCAGCGGTGTCATCGCGGCGGAAGAAGTCCGCGAATCTCCCACCGGGCAGCATCAGATAGGTAAAGGTGGAATGGTCCATCAGATAGAATTCGGGATCATCGCCATCCTGCTTGCGATAATAGGTCTTGTAGGCTTGCGAGGCCGCCTTGATCTGATCCGCCGATCCGGTCAAGCCGATGGCATCAGGATGGATATTGGCCGCGAATTCGCCCACGACTTGGGGCGTGTCACGTTCCGGGTCGATGGTGATGAAAACCGGCGAGACGGCCATGCCTTTGGATTGCAGGATATCCACGGCTTCGGCATTGCGGGCCATGTCCATGGGGCAAACATCAGGGCAAAAGGTATAGCCGAAATAGACCAGCGAGGGTTTGGTCAGAATATCCTTGTCCGTCACCATGGCCCCGGTCTTGTCGATCAAGGCGAAAGGACCGCCGATATCACCGCCGCCCACCGCACCCGCGCGGCATTGGGCAAAGGGATCGTCGCTTTGGGCAAAATAGACATATCCCGCCGTCCCACCCAGCAATCCTGCCACCGCTGCCGCAGCCAAACCCGCATAAAGCCTTGTCATCGCCTGTCTCCTGCCATGGCCCGCACCTTTAGGCCGCATTGATCCCTGATGCCGCTGGCCTTAACAATGCGTAAAGTGGTCACGCCAAAGGCGGAAAACGATGGACGGCCCAAGCTTCGCGCATTTTTCCCGCGACACGCGCAGCGAATGGGTCCGGCTTCGGACGCTGATCCTGTTGCGCTGGATGGCCATCGGCGGGCAGTTGGCTGCGATCACCGTGGCCGATTGGGTTTACGGCGTCTCTTTGCCGCTGGGCCTGTGCTACATGGCGGTGGGCGCATCGGTCATCGCCAACCTGATCTCGATCTTCGTCTATCCGCAGAACAAGCGCCTGTCAGAGCTTGAGGCGATGCTGACCCTGTTGTTCGACCTGTCGCAACTGGCATTCCTTTTGTATCTGACTGGCGGGCTGACCAACCCCTTTGCGCTGTTGATCCTTGCCCCGGTGACGATTTCTGCCTCGGCCTTGGAACTGCGGACGACGCTCCTGCTGGGCGCGCTGGCGATGCTATTCATCACCGCCATCGCGCTGATCAACGTGCCGTTGCGGTTCGATTCCGGCATGGTGCTGAAGATTCCGGCCTTTTTCGAATTCGGCTTCTGGTTGGCCATCGTGATCGGGATCGTGTTCCTTGGGCTTTATTCGCGGCGAGTCGCGCTGGAAATCCGGTCGATGTCAGATGCGCTTTTGGCCACGCAGATGGCCTTGGCGCGGGAACAGAAGCTGACCGACCTTGGCGGTGTCGTCGCCGCCGCCGCGCATGAGCTGGGCACCCCGCTGGCCACCATCAAACTGGTCAGCGCCGAGATGATCGAGGAATTGGCCGACCACCCCGATCTGCTGGAAGACGCCAAGTTGATCCGCGATCAGGCGGATCGCTGCCGCGACATCCTGCGATCCATGGGGCGGGCGGGCAAGGATGACCTGCACCTGCGCCAAGCCCCGCTTGAAGCGGTGCTGCGCGAGGCGGCGGAACCCCACCTGCACCGGGGAAAACGCTTGGAATTCCGCTTTGATCCCGGTGCTGGCGGCAGCGATCGGCAACCCTTGGTGCAACGGCGGCCCGAACTGATCCACGGCCTGCGCAATCTGGTACAGAATGCGGTCGATTTTGCGCAAAGCACGGTCTGGATCGACGGAGAGTGGACGGCGGACCGTCTCATCGTGCGGATTGTCGACGATGGCGAAGGCGACCCGCCGCACCTGCTTG
>CALRPK020000064.1:0-7564 GCA_943370015.1 Paracoccus haematequi | reverse complement strand
TGCGCCCTGAACCAGAGGGTGCCATGATCCACCGTATCGCGCTGTTTTGCCTGACGCTTCCGCTGTTTGCCGCCCCCGCCTTGGCGCAGGACCGGGCGCTGCTGATCGGGGTTGAGAATTATGCCGATGGCGCGGATATCGGCGGGGCGTCTGACCTGATCGACGCAGAACCTGCGCTGACGGCGGCAGGCTTCACTGTGACAACGGGTGCCGATCTGGACGCGGCGGCGCTGCGGCAGGTGTTTTCGGACCTGCTGGTCGAAGCCCCCGCTGACCACCGCCTGATCCTTGCGCTGTCGGGGCATTTCGCGCGCTCCGTGGCGGAAACGTGGTTTCTGGCCAGTGATGCCGCAACGCCCGATCTGGCCGAAGTCGGGGCCGTGGGACTGTCCCTGACCACCGTTCTGGAAATCGCCGCCAGCCAACCCGGCGGCGCGGTGGTGCTGCTGGGGACCGAACCCAACCGCCTGCCCCTTGGCGCAGGGCTGGAACCGGGGATTGGCCGCCTGACCATTCCCCAAGGCGTGACGCTGATCCGGGGCGATGCCACGCGCATCGCAGAATTCGCCGCCGAATTTCTGCCCGTGCGCGGCCAGAGCCTTGCCGCCCTGCTGGACGCCGCGCCCGACCTGACGGCGGATGGCCTGATCGCGCCCTTGGTCCCCTTCCGCCCTGCACAGGACGGGGCAGCACCTGATGCCGTGCCCGGTGCCGACCCCGAGGCGATCTTCTGGGAATCGACATCGCTTCAAGCCACCCAGACCGCCTATCAGGCCTATCTGCAACGCTATCCCAATGGTCGCCACGCCCCTGAGGCGCGGGCCGAGATTGCCCGCATCCTTGCCGAACCCGCCCAAGCGGCACGGGTGGCCGAAGCTGAGTTGAACCTGACGCTTGAAGATCGCCGTGCCATCCAGCGGGCGCTGTCCTTGCTGGGCTTTGATCCCAAGGGAATTGACGGCGTCTTTGGCACAGGCTCGCGCCGCGCGATAGCAGGCTGGCAGGGGCGCAACGGTTATGACGACACCGCCTATCTGACGCGCGACCAGATCGTGAAGCTGACCGAACAGGCCGATGCCCGCGCCGCCGAGTTGGAACGCGAAGGCGCCGCGCGCAAGGCCGAACTCGAACGCGCCGACCGCGCCTATTGGCAAGAAACCGGGGCCAAGGGCGATGAGGCGGGCTTGCGCGCCTATCTCGACCGCTTTCCCGATGGGCTTTACGCCGACACCGCCACCGCCCGTCTGGGGGCCTTGGAAACCGCGGCGCGGGATCAGGCCGGGGCAGCGGATGCCGCCGCATGGGATCTGGCCAGCCGCGACAACACCGCTGCATCCTATCAGGATTACCTGATGGCATTCCCCGACGGTGTTTTCGCGTCCGAAGCAGCGGCCCGTCTGGCCGATCTGCAAGCCGCGGCGGACCAAGGCGACGATCTGGCCCGCTGGCAAGCGGCGGAAGAGGGCTTGGGCCTGAACGCCGCCGCGCGGCGGTTGGTGGAACAGCGTCTGGACCAGTTGGACATGCGCCCCGGCGATCTGGATGGCACATTTGACGCCAAGACCCGCCGCGCGATCCGCCGCTTTCAGGAAAGCCGGGGCTTGGTGCCCTCAGGCTATCTGGACCAGACCACGACCGTCGCGCTGCTGGCAGGCGGAATCCTGCGGCCCGGGGAGTAGGCGGCGACCCTTAGGCCGCCAACCCCTTGGACCCCATATCAAGGAACTTCTGCCGCCGGTCACGGATCAGCGCCTCGGGCTTCTTGCCCGACAATTCCTTGAGCATGGTTTCAATCGCCTTGCCCACGGCCTCAACCGTCTCTTTCCGCCCGCGCTGTGCGCCGCCGACAGGTTCCTTGATGATCCGGTCAATCACGCCCAGCTTTTGCAGGTCTTGCGCGGTCAGGCGCAGCGCCTCGGCGGCTTCGCGCATCTTTTCGGCGTCTTTCCACAGGATCGAGGCACAGCCTTCGGGGGAAATCACTGAATAGACCGAATGTTCCAGCATCGCCACGCGGTTGGCCGTGGCAAAGGCCACCGCCCCGCCTGACCCGCCCTCACCGATCACCACGGCCATCAGGGGCACGCCGATCTCAAGGCATTTCTGGGTGGACCGGGCAATCGCCTCGGCCTGCCCACGCTCTTCCGCGCCCTTGCCGGGATAGGCACCGGGGGTGTCCACCAGCGTCACCACCGGCAGGCGGAAGCGATGCGCCATATCCATCAGGCGGATCGCCTTGCGATAGCCTTCGGGCCGCGCCATGCCGAAGTTGCGTTCAATCCGGCTTTTGGTGTCATGGCCCTTTTCATGGCCGATCACCACCACGGGCTGATCATTGAACCGCGCAAGCCCACCCATCACCGCATGGTCATCGGCAAAGTTCCGATCCCCGGCGAGCGGGGTGTATTCGGTGAACAGCTCGTCAATGTAATCCCTGCAATGCGGGCGTTCCGGGTGGCGGGCGACCTGACACTTCTGCCAAGGTGTCAACCCGCGATACAGGTCCTTCAGCAGCGTCTCGGCCTTGCGGTCCAGCGCCTCGGCTTCTTTTGAGACATCCATGCCCCCGTCACCCCGCGCCATCGCGCGCAGTTCTTCCGCCTTGCCTTCAATCTCGGCGAGGGGTTTTTCGAACTCCAGATAGTGCATGGTCCACTCCGGTTCAGGACGGTCTAAGGTCGGCCCCCTATATGGCCGGATGGGGGTCAAGATGCAACTCAGCAAGATTTGCCGGACATGCCCATGTCAGTAAAGTGACGTCGAGAGGGGGCGGGTATGGCTGACAGCTATCGCAAAAGACTGGAACGGGTGATGGATCACATCACGGCGCATCTGGCAGCGGATTTGTCCTTGGATGCGCTTGCGGATGTGGCAGCGCTATCGCGGTTTCACTTTCACCGCGTCTTTGCCGCCATGCAGGGTGAAACCGTGATTGAGGCTGTGCGACGCGTGCGCATGAACCATGCCGCGCAAAAGATTGTGACCACCTGCGATGACCTCGCCGCCATCGCAAGGGCTTGCGGCTATCCGAACCGGGACAGCTTTGAGCGGCAGTTCCGCATGACTTTCGACATGACCCCAACCCAAATGCGCCGGTCCGGGCAGTTGCCCGCGATGCTGATTCCGGCGCGGAAAGGACGATTGCCCATGTATTCCGTCAGGATTGAAACCACCGAACCCATACACCTCGCCGCTCTGCACCATCGCGGCGCCTATGTTCAGATTGCCGAAACCTGCGGCCACCTTCTGGCGCGGGTGACAGCGGCGGGGTTCTGGCCACAAATCACCGGGCCTTGCGTCTGCGTCTATCACGATGATCCCTCGGTCACCCCGGTCAGCGACCTGCGGTCCGAGGCGGGTCTGCGCATCGCCCCCGGCACCGCCTTGCCCGACGGCTTGCACGCCACAACCATTCCGGGCGGACGGGTGGCCCGGTTGACGCTGACCGGCCCCTACACCCAACTGCCCGCCGCTTGGGCTTGGCTTTATGGTCCATGGCTGGCCGATTCGGGCGAAGAACCGGCTGACCTGCCGGGGTATGAGGTCTACCCCAACGGCCCGCAAGACACCCCACCAGAGGGGCTAATCACCTATATCTGCCTGCCATTGAAGGGCTAAAAACAGCAGCGCCCCGTGGGTTTGCCACGGGGCGTGCATCCTCCCCTTTTGCTGCGAGGGGCCTCCTCTCCCCTTGGGCCGCAGCAGCGGGTAACCTTTGGTCCGTGACGTTGCGTCAGTTCGGACAGATTCTTACGCTGCACGATTATGCAGCAAGCTGTCAACGGCGGTGACAATTGTGTAATCGTTTACCCACCAATCAACTCGGCTTGGCGCACGATCACTTCGGCCTGTTTCATGCTGGCGATATCGACCAAGCGGCCCTTATAGACCGTCGCCCCTTCGCCCCGTGCCTTTGCAGCCTCCATCGCGGCAAGGATTTCGCGGGCCTCTGCCACGGCGGCATCCGACGGCGTGAACACCTCATTTGCCAGCGCCACCTGCTTGGGATGGATCGCCCATTTGCCAACCATGCCCAAGGTCGCCGACCGGCGCGCCTGTGCGCGAAAGCCCTCATCATCCGAAAAATCGCCAAACGGCCCATCGACCGGCAGGATGCCATGCGTGCGGCAAGCGGCCACGATGGCGGCCTGCGCCCAATGCCACGGGTCCGACCAATGCCGCGCGCCGCCTTGCAGCATGTAGTAATTCTCCTGCGTGCCACCGATGCCCGTGGTCTGCATCCCCATGCTGGCCGCGAAATCGGCGGCCCCAAGGCTCATGGCCTGCAAACGGGGGCTGGAGGCCGCAATCGCCTCGACATGCGCGATGCCTGCGGCGGATTCGATGATGACCTCAAAGCTGATCGGTTTGGTGCGGCCTTTGGCACGCTCCACCGCCGTGACCAGCGCGTCGACGGCATAGACATCCTCGGCGCAGCCGACCTTGGGGATCATGATCTGATCCAGACGGTCGCCTGCCTGTTCCAGCAGGTCCACCACATCGCGATACCACCATGGCGTATCCAAGCCGTTGATCCGCACGGACAAGGTCTTGCGGCCCCAATCCACATCGGAAATCGCCGCGATGGTATTGGCGCGGGCCGACTCCTTGTCCGAAGGGGCCACCGAATCCTCAAGGTCAATGTTGATCACATCCGCATCCGATGCCGCCATCTTGGCAAAGATCGCCGGACGCGAACCAGGGCCGAACAATTGGCAGCGGTTCGGGCGGGCGGGGGCGGGGGGTTGCAGGCGAAAGCTCATGGATCGGCTCGCAATGAAATTACAGGACGCTTGTCGCTTTGGTTATAATCTTGCGCAGCGCCGCGCAAGGATGATTTCGCGGATGCAGCATTGCAAGGGCGGCATGGCAGGCCAAGACCGTGCCGGGGACTTTCCGCCCTGCGCCACATCTGCCACAACAGCGCAAAGAGGCCCGCCATGATCACCGTCACCGCCGATACTTTCCGCCTTGCCCGCACCTTCACCATCTCGCGCGGGTCCAAGACCGAGGCGCGGGTGCTGACCGTCCGCATCACACGCGGCGGCGTGACGGGCTGGGGCGAATGCGTGCCCTATGGCCGCTACGGTGAGACGTTGGAGACTGTGACGGCGCAGATCGAAAGCCTGCCCGCCGACATCACGCGTGACGCGCTGCAAACCGCCCTGCCCCCCGGTGCTGCCCGCAACGCCATGGATTGCGCGCTGTGGGATTTGGCGGCCAAGCTAGCGGGGCGCAGGGTGTGGGAGTTGCTGAACCGCCCCGCCCCTGCTCCGACGATCACCGCCTTTACCCTGTCGCTCGACACGCCCGACGCCATGCGGACGCAGGCGGCGGAAAACGCCCATCGCCCGGTCCTGAAAATCAAACTCGGCACCCCTGATGATATGCCAAGGCTTGAGGCCGTGCGTCAGGGCGCCCCCCGCCCCACCATCCTGATTGACGCGAATGAGGGTTGGACGCCTGAGGTTTACGCTGACCTTGCCCCGCATCTGATCCGGCTTGGCGTGGCGCTGGTGGAGCAACCCTTGCCCGCCGGGCAGGATGACATGCTGGCCGAAGTCGCCCGCCCCCTGCCGGTCTGCGCCGATGAAAGCTGCCATGACCGCGCCAGTCTGGCCACGCTGCGCGGCAAGTATGACATGGTCAACGTCAAGCTGGACAAGACCGGCGGCCTGACCGAGGCACTGGCCCTGACCGATGCCGCCCATGCCCAAGGATTCGGCGTTATGGTGGGCTGCATGGTCGGCACAAGCCTTGCGATGGCCCCGGCAACCCTGCTGACAGGGCAAGCCGCGCATGTCGATCTTGACGGCCCGCTTTTGTTGGCAGAAGACCGCCCGAACCCGCTGCGGTTTTCCGACCGTGGCATCCATGCGCCTGAACGCGAACTCTGGGGATGACAATGACCCGCATCGTCTATGTGAATGGTGACTACCTGCCCGAGGGCGAGGCCAAGGTTTCGGTCTTTGACCGGGGCTTTCTGATGGCCGATGGCGTCTATGAGGTGACGTCGGTCCTTGGCGGCAAGCTGGTAGATTTCCCCGGCCATATCGTCCGCCTGCATCGCTCCTTGCGCGAGTTGGAGATGGCCGCGCCGTGCAGCGATGACGACCTTCTGGCGATGCACCGCGAATTGGTGGCGCGCAACAATCTCGACGAAGGCATGATCTACCTGCAGGTCACGCGCGGCAATCCCGGCGACCGGTCCTTCCTGTTCCCGGCGGATGATGTGAAGCCCACGCTTGTGGCCTTTACCCAAGCCATCCCGAAACTGGCCGACGCGCCCGCCGCCAAGACCGGGTTCAAGGTGATCTCCGTCCCCGACATCCGCTGGGGTCGGCGCGACATCAAGACGGTGCAGCTGCTGTACCCATCGATGGCCAAGATGATGGCCAAAAAGGCGGGCGTTGACGATTCGTGGATGCTGGACGATGCGGGCTTCGTCAACGAAGGCACCTCGAACAACGCCTATATCATCAAGGGCAACCGGATCATCACCCGGCAACTGACCAATGACATCCTGCACGGCATCACCCGCGCCGCCGTGCTGCGCTTTGCCGCTGAGGCACAGTTCGAGGTGGAAGAACGCCCCTTCACCGTCGCCGAAGTCCAAGCCGCGGATGAAGCCTTCGCCACCGCCGCGACGATCTTTGTCATGCCGGTCGTCGAAATGGACGGCAAGGCCATCGGCACCGGCAAGCCCGGCCCGGTCGTAACCCGCTTGCGCGAGATTTACATCGAAGAAATGAAAAAGGCCGCGCTGTAACAGCGCGACCCCATTCAGGGTTGCGGGTGATCAGCCCGTGACCACATTCACCGTGATCTGACCCGCCGCCACATTGGCGGGCAGAACACCCTTCAGCACGGCCACATCCGCGCCACCGATCCGCACCACCGTGTCAGAGCCAGAGGCGACCGTGGTCAGGGTCTGGTTGGTGAAGCCATCATCCACCTCGATCACGATGGAATCGGTGCTGCCCAGATCGTTGATCACCACCGGTTGGAACACCGCAGGCGTGGGCGCTGCACCATTGGCGGGGGCGTTCAGCCAAGACAGGGTGAACACATCCGCCCCATCGCCGCCGGTCAGCGTATCGGCATCATCGCCCCAGAGCGTATCATTGCCGATACCGCCCGTCAGCGTGTCTGCCTTTTCAACAAGATCCGTCAGACGCGCGGTTTCCTTCATCACGTCGCGCCCGTCGATCAGATCATTGCCCGCGCCGCCATCCAAGGAATCGGCCCCGTGTCCGGCGATGATCCTGTCATCGCCCGCGCCGCCCAGAATGGTGTCATCGGTCGTGGCATAGATCGTGGTCGCACCACCCCGGCTTTCATAGGCCGTATCGCGGAACACGTCATTGCCCGCGCCAAGGTCTGCCGTGACTGACCCGCTGCGATCCTCGCCATAGGTGTAGTCAAAACTGTCGTCGCCATCCCCGCCCGCGATGGTGTCATCGCCGATGGCACCGCCCAAGGTCGCATTGCCCGTGCCATCCGCGGTCCGGCTTGAGATGATGTCATCGCCGATCCCGCCGACGATGCTGTCATCACCGCTGCC
>CALRPK020000063.1:0-7569 GCA_943370015.1 Paracoccus haematequi | reverse complement strand
ATTCAGATCACCGTCGCTCAGCTCAGCGCAAACCGTCAGGCAGCAGCCCTTCGGGCATGTTCTGATAGCTGACCGGGCGCAGCCAGCGGCGGATGGACATCGTACCCACAGAGGTCGCGCCAAAGTTGGTGCTGGCAGGATAGGGGCCGCCGTGAACCATGGCGTCGCAGACCTCAACCCCGGTCGGAAAGCCATTGGCCAGCACGCGGCCTGCCTTGCGCTCCAACACCGGCATCAGCGCCTTGGCGCGCGGCGTGTCATCCGCATCCATGTGGAGGGTGCAGGTCAACTGCCCCTCAAGGCTCTGGGCAATCGCCTGCATCTGATCGAAATCCCGAACCCGGACGATCAGGCCAAGCGGACCGAACACCTCTTCGCCCAAGGCGTGATTGGCCAGCCAGTCATCGCCCGACACTTCAAACAGATAAGGCGTGGCCTGACGCTGGTCACACATCGTCGTCAGCACCGCCTGCACCCCCGACGTTCCGGCAATCCGGTCCCGGCCCGAGCGATAGGCCTCGGCGATGCCATCGGTCAGCATGACCTGCGGGCCGACCTGCGCCACCGCATCCTTGGCCGCGTCGATAAAGCCCTGTGCCTCTGGGCCGTCGATCACCACCGCGATGCCGGGATTGGTGCAGAACTGGCCTGCCCCCATGGTCAGCGACCCGGCCCAACCCGCCGCAATCGCGGCACCGCGCGCCGCGACAGCTTTCGGCAGCAGGAACATCGGATTCACGCTGCCCAATTCACCAAAGAACGGAATCGGATTGGGACGCCGCGCGCAGAGATCAAAGAGCGCCCGCCCACCACCGAGCGATCCGGTAAACCCCACCGCCTGAATCAGCGGATGTTGCACAAGGCTTTCACCCACATCCCGCTTGCCGCCTTGGATCAGGCTGAACACGCCCGGATGGAGGCCACAGGCCTTGATCGCGGCATCCACCGCTTGGGCCACGATCTCGCCCGTGCCCGGATGGGCCGAATGGCCCTTGACCACCACCGGGCAGCCCGCCGCCAAAGCCGAGGCCGTGTCGCCCCCCGCGGTCGAGAACGCCAGCGGGAAGTTTGACGCGCCAAAGACAGCAACCGGCCCGATGGGGCGCTGCACCAGACGGATATCGGGGCGCGCCAGCGGCTTGCGGTCCGGCAGCGCCGCATCATGGCGCGGGTCTAGGTATTCGCCCTTGCGGATATGGGCGGCAAAGAGCTTCAGCTGCCCCGTGGTGCGCCCCCGTTCGCCCTCCAGCCGCGCGGCAGGCAGGCCGGTCTCGGACGTGCCGATTTCGGTGATTTCGGCACCGCGGGCGTCAATCTCGGCGGCGATGGTTTCCAGAAACACCGCCCGCGCCTCACGCGTCAGGGCCGAGAACGACCAAAACGCCGCCTCCGCCGCCTGCACAGCCGCGTCGACATGCGCGGGCGTCCCTACGGAAAAGTCATGCGCCGCGCCATGGGCCGGGCTGGAACGGAAGGTCGCCGCACCTGCGACCCATTCGCCCGCGATCAAATGTTTACCGGTCAGCATCTCTTGGCCCTCCATGTCCCGCAACGGGCCTGACATGACAGCGAAGGCGGGGAAATGTCGAGGGGGTGCAGACACCCGCGCGGCAATCCGCAGGCAAGCCCGCCGCGCGACAGGACAAAGCCACAAAAACGGCAGTTATCCAGTTTGTTCTGAAAGGGAAATGGCGGACCCGGAGCGATTCGAACGCCCGACCCTCAGATTCGTAGTCTGATGCTCTATCCAGCTGAGCTACGGGTCCGTCTTGAGGGCAGCGTTTAGTGCCACCCGCCGGGGGGCGCAAGGGCAAAAATGGCGGGTGCGGGAAAGTTTTATCGCCACCTTATCCATCGGCGCGATTGCTGCCTGCGTCGCCAGCGGGGGTTTAACACCCGCGCACCCCCGTGGGATATTTGGGCAGAGAAGATGAGGCGACGGCCAAAGCTCTGGCCCCGGGTGATGGTTGGTGTTCGAGACGGGTTTCCGGATCAGGCCTCTTCGGCCATGCCAAGGCGTTTGGGCAGGCGGATCAGGAATTCAGTGCCATCCTCATCGCTTCGGGTCAGTTCCAGCCGTCCGCCATGACCGCGCACCAGTTCGGCGGCGATGGCAAGGCCAAGCCCGGTTCCGCCTTTGCGCGCGCCGCCCTGAAAGGCCGAGAAAAGGTGTTCCTTTGCTTTTGGAGGCAGGCCGGGGCCTGTGTCACCGACGCGAATCCACCAATCCTGCTCATCCTCGCCGCCCCCGATTTCAATGGTGCCGGGCTGGCCTGTCGCCTCGATCGCTTGGCGGGCATTGCGCAAAAGATTGGTCAGCACGCGGTAAAGCTGTTCGCCATCGGCGCGGATCACCAGACCCGCCGGGATGTCGATCAGACCGGTGACGGTGGATTCGCCCATCAGCCCCTCGGCCTCGGCCACCTCATCGACCAGCACGCGCAGGGGCAGGCGTTTGAGTTGGGGCGGCGGCTCATCGGCCTTGCCGAAGGCGAGGGTTGATTCGCACAGGCTGACCGCACGCGAGATGGAGCTGATCAGTTTGGGTGCGGCGCGGGCGGTAACGGGGTCTGCGCTTTGCTCCAGCCGGTCCGCGACAAGCTGCGCCATTGTCAGGATGTTGCGCAGGTCGTGGCTGATCTTGGCCACCGCCCCACCCAATTGCGCCAGCCGTTCCTTTTGCCGCAGCGCCCCGGTCAATTGGACCTGCATCGATTCCAACGCCTCTTCTGCGACGCGCAATTCCACCACCCCGGCAGAGGGGGCAATGACCCGACGGGCGTCTTCGGGCGCTTCGGCATAGGCTTGCATATGCAGGACCACCCGACGGATCGGCCCGACCAGCAGGCGCTGCACGGCAAGGAACAGCAAAAAGGCCGTCACCACCGAAATCAAAGCCGAGAGGAACAGGATCCGCAGGCCATATTCGACCATCGCCTTGCGCAAGGGGGCCGTCTCGACCGTGATTTCGATCAGCAATCCCGCATCCTGCACCGGATTGCCAATCACCCGGACGATCCGGTTTTGCGGGTCAGCCAGTACGCCCATCGCATCGCGTATCAATTCCCACGGGCCAGCAAGCCGCAGATCAAAGGTGTCGTAGATCGGCGCGGGAATGGGCGAGGACAGCACCAGTTGCCGCACCTCATCCCGGCGCAGGACGACGTTGAACACCTCAGCATTCTTGAGAAGTTCGGTTTCAAGGTCTGCGCTGATGGATTGGTCCGACGCAAGTAGCGCTAGCGAGGCGATCTGCGCCTTTTCCAGTTTGAGCAGCAGGTAATCGGCCCGGAACCGCGCGATAGAGGGAACGAAGATCAACACCTCGGCCAGCATGACAAAGGCGGCGGTCAGAAGCAGGAACCGCCCCGACAGGGTGTTGAAGAACCCTCCTTTTGACCGCTTCAAAGGCCGCCCCCGTTTCCCCGCCCAAACTGCGCGGATCAGGGCAACAGGCGCTGCACCAGCCGCACCCAGCCCTTCAGCGCAGGGTTATCAAACAGTTTCGGGGAAAAATAGGCACCCGCTGCGCGTTTTCCCAGTTCCGACAGCGTGGGATAGGGCAAAACAACCCCCGCTAGCGCAGAAAGTTTCAGCCGCGAGGATACAGCAAGGGTCAAGGGGGCGATCACCTCTCCGGCCTGCGCGCCGACCACGGTAGCGCCGATGATGCGGCCTTTGTGGGCGAGCACCTTGGCGAAGCCGGTGGTCACGCCTTCGGCGATGGCCCGGTCATTGCCTGCGTAATCTGCGCGCAGGACAGTCAGCGCGGTCCCGTAGGTCTTGCGCGCCTCAGCCTCGGTCGGGCCGACTTGGGCGAGTTCTGGGTCGGTGAAAGTGACGCGGGGGATGTGGTCGGCGCGCAGTTTAGCGGGCAAGCCAAGGACGGCGCGGCGGATGACCAACCCGGCATGATGGGCGGCAAGATGGGTGAACTGCCCCCGCCCTGCCGCATCGCCCACCGCCAGCACGCGCCGATTGGTGGTCGATGTCAGATCGTCCCCAACCGTCACCCCCTGCGCCGTGAAGGCAACGTTGCCTGCGGGCAGGTCCAGACGGTCCAGCGCGGGTGCACGACCAGCTGCGACCAGAAGGTGACTGCCGCTGACGGTGGTGCCGTCTGACAGATGCAGGGTCACGCCATCCACATTCGACACGCGCGCCACGGCCTGACCTTCAAGGATCGTCACGCCCTCGGCACGCAATCGGGCAACGACCTGCGCCGCCGCCTCGGGGTCTTCGCGCGACAGGCAACGCGAGCCTTCGACCACAGTCACTTCGGCCCCCAGACGCCGATGCGCCAGCGCCATTTCCAGACCGATCGGCCCGCCGCCAAGGATCAACAGATGGCGCGGGCAGTCGCGCAGGGCAAAGATCGTCTCATTGGTCAGGGCGGCGATGCTGTCGATACCGGGGATCGGCGGGATCACGGCCCGCGATCCGGTGGCGATGACAAAGCGGCGGGCGCGGATGGTGGACTGGCCTGCCACAACCTCGGTCGGGCTGATGAATCGCGCCCAATCGCGGAGGACACAGACGCCCAGACCTTCGAACCGCTCTTGGCTGTCATGCGGGGCGATGGTGGCGATGGTGGCCGCGACATGGTCCTTGGCGGCGGCGAAATCCACCGATGGCTGTCCTGTCACGCCAAATCGCCCGCCCCGTGCCGCATGGGCAGCCTTGGCGGCTGCCAGCAGCGCCTTGGACGGCACGCAGCCCGCGTTCAGGCAATCGCCGCCCATTTCGCCGGCCTCGATCAGCACGACGCGGGCACCCATTTGCACCGCGCCAGCGGCGACGGACAGGCCGCCAGAGCCTGCGCCGATCACGCAAATATCCGTTTCAATCCGTTCCATCGTCACAACTCCTTTTTGCGCAGGCTGCGGATGACGATGGGCATGACGCCCAAGGCAACCAGCCCCACAACCGGCCCCGCGACATAGGGTTCAAGGAACACACTGAAATCCGGTGTGCCGCCGGTTTCAAACACCTCACCCAGCCCGGACCCGATGGAGGTCAGGACCAAAGCGCCGGGGATAATTCCCACTGCCGTGGTCAGGGCGAACCGATCCAGCCGAATGTTTAAAAGCGCCGGGATCAGATTGGCGGCAAAAAACGGCACGATAGGGGTGACGCGCATCAGGAACAGCACCTCCCATTCATTGGCGGCAAGGGCGGCGCGCAGGCGGGCAACTTTGCCCCCTTGCGCGTCGATCTTCCGCGCCAAGGAGGCACCAAACCCGGCACGCACAGCCAGAAACAGCAAGATCGCCCCCGATGTTGCCCCCGCCAGATTGAAAAACACGCCGGGAAAGAGACCAAAGAGAAAGCCCCCGGTCAGGGTCGCCACCGTTGCCCCAGGCAGGCTGAAGGTGACAAGCACGACATATCCGACCACAAACACAAGAACACAGGCCAGATAATGGGCGTCGCGAAAGGCCAAAAGGTCTGCACGGTGCCGCGCCAGCGCGTCAAAGGTCAGCGCATCACGAAAGATGACCGCCCCTAGCGCAGCGCAGCCAAGCAGCGCCAGCGCAGGAATCATCCGCAATCTCTGACGGGGCTTGGCCTCGGTGTCGGGTGTTGGGTTGTCCATGCGCGATCATGGGCCGAAACTCCCCCCTTGCACCAGCCTGCTTCACGGGGCCTTGATCGCGCTTTGGTCAACCGGATGGCGTTGTGCGGGGCCTTGATATCAAGGCTTGCGTTTTAGTTGGCCAAAAACCCGATTGCCCGCGTTGACTTGTCGGCAAACCCCCCATAAAGAGCGGGCTTCGAATAGGAGTGGCGCTCGAATCCTCGGGGTTTCGCGCTGCGTTGTGATACGGAGAGCCGCGATGAAGCGCACTTACCAACCGTCGAACCTGGTCCGCAAGCGCCGCCACGGGTTCCGCGCCCGCATGGCGACCAAAGGTGGGCGTCTTGTCCTGGCCGCACGCCGCGCCAAGGGCCGCAAGCGCCTGTCGGCCTGATCCCGTCTGCGGACCTTTCCGGTCCGATTAAGGGTGACGTCATGACACCGCCGGAGGAACCGGGCCAAGGCATAACCGCCGAAGCGCCCGTGGCGCCACCGGCGGTTTCGCTTTGCGTGCCGGGTGAAGCTACCGACCAGACAATTTCCGTCCTGACCTTGCGCCATCGCAAGGATTTCCTGCGCGCTGCGTCCGCACGGCGACAGGGAACCGGCTGCTTCCTGTTGCAGGCGCGGCATCGCGACGACACCGACCCTGCGGTGCGCGTGGGCTTTACTGCCTCCAAGAAAATCGGCAACTCCGTGTTCCGCAACCGCGCAAAGCGGCGGCTGCGTGAGGTCGCGCGTGCCATCCTTCCCGCCTTGGCCGTGCCGGGGTGGGATTACGTTCTGGTTGCTCGCCCAGGCGCCACGGTAGAGCGCGACTTTGCCACCCTGTTGGACGACATGCGCAGCGCGATGCGGTCAGTCCATCGTGCGCCGAAATGACCCCGCTGGCCCGCGTCATCGCCTTTCCGGTGCAGGCCTATCGTCTGATTCTGTCGCCTTGGGTCGGGCATGGCTGCCGCTATCAACCCACCTGTTCGGCCTATGCGCTTGAGGCGCTGGAACGTCACGGCGGCCTGCGCGGCGGCTGGCTGACTGCGCATCGCCTGTGCCGCTGCCATCCGTGGGGCGGGCATGGCTATGACCCGGTGCCGGGCGCGGACCCCGAGTTTGACCGCACCCGATAGGGCAAATCTTCTGCGAAGATTTGGTGCTAACGTTTTTTCCGCGAAAAACCCGTCATGATCCTTCGCAGAAGGATCGCCTTAAGAGTTTTCGCAGAAAACTCGTCTACTGTTTTTCAAAATAGATCGACACGTCGCCCAGCGTGATCCCCGCCCGCCGCATATAGGCGCGGTTGAACAGCCGATCATCGGACAGTTGCCACATCCAATCGTCAAAGCTGACCCGCACCGTCCGCGCAGGCCCATCCGCTGCCGGAACCGGCAGGTCGATGGTGTATTGCCAGTTGAAGCGGTCACCCTTTTCCACGCCCTTTGCCACACCGATCACGCCGGGGGCGATACCTTCCCAAGTCTCATCGCCCGTCTTTTTCAGCATCCAGATGCGCTGTTCGGTCGATCCGTCCTCATAAACGAAATCCTCAACCAGCTTCAGCCGCTCTCCGTCCCAATCGCCCTTGATGGTCACGACGAACTGCCGCCGGACGGTGCCGAGCACGTCCTGAAACTGGCCATGCGCGGTCAGGGTGCCGTCGAAGAATTCTTCCAACTCCAACTCGCGCGTGGACAGCGACGCATCCTCCAAGGACGGCCTCCCGACGCAGGCAGTCAGGGCGAGCAGGGACAGGACGGCAAGGGCGCGCATGGGAACCTCCGCGGGCATTTTCCCTTATACGCCCGGCGCGCGGCACTGGATGTATCGGGCACTTCATGGCATATCGCGCCATCCCCTTTGCCCGAGATGCCCATGCTGGACGATCTGGACGACATCCACCCGCTGTTTCACGGTGCCCCCACCTCGACCGAGTTCAAGAAGCTCAGGAAACGCATCGTGCGCGAGGTGCGCGAGGCGATTGAGACCTATGGCAT
>CALRPK020000062.1:0-7577 GCA_943370015.1 Paracoccus haematequi | reverse complement strand
GCTGCATCTGCCGCAGCCTGTTCATCGGCTGCCGCCTGAGCCGCCGCCGCATCTGCTGCCGCTTGGGCCTCTGCCGCCGCCTGCGCTGCCGCTGCATCTGCCGCAGCCTGTTCATCGGCTGCCGCCTGAGCCGCCGCTGCATCTGCCGCAGCTTGTTCGTCGGCTGCCGCCTGAGCCGCCGCCGCATCTGCCGCCGCCTGTGCCGCTGCTGCATCCGCTGCAGCCTGTTCATCGGCTGCCGCCTGAGCCGCTGCCGCATCGGCTGCCGCTTGGGCCTCTGCCGCCGCCTGCGCTGCCGCTGCGTCCGCCGCGGCTTGTTCATCGGCTGCCGCCTGCGCCGCCGCTGCATCTGCCGCCGCTTGTGCCTCTGCGGCTGCTTGCGCTGCTGCGGCGTCTGCCGCGGCTTGGGCTTCTGCTGCTGCCTGAGCCGCTGCTGCATCCGCCGCGGCCTGAGCCTCTGCCGCTGCCTGCGCCGCTGCTGCGTCTGCCTCGGCTTGGGCTTGCGCTGCGGCGGCGGCCGCTGCGGCCTCTGCCTCGGCGGCGGCGGGGTCCACGCCCGTGGTGTATTGGGCGATGTCGCAGACGTTTTCCGCCGTGTTCAGGCACAGGATCGTGCCGTCATCGGCGATGATGCTGCCATCCTCTGCCACGGTCTGGGCAAACAGCGGGAAGGGCGTGACCGAACTCAGCGCCACCGACAGGGCCGTGGTCGAGATCAGAAGCCGTTTCATGCAAACTATCCTTTCGAACGAATGACGCGGGGCGCGTGGCAATGGCACAACAGCCAAAGACCACGCATCCTGCGGGACCAGAGAAAAGCACTTCCCCGGTGATATGCGATATCAGCGCCTATAACACGAGGTCTATCAGCAGGTTCCTGCCCGGCAATACCGCCCCTTTGCCGCTGTTATCCGATATCACCCAACATCCGCATCAGCCGCGCCTTCTCGCCCTGATCGCCGGGGTCTGAGATCGCCTGTCCCAAGGCCGAAAGCGAGTCGACCGAATGCCCGGCGCGAAAGGCGTCCACATGTGGCAGCATCACCTTGATGCCCGTCGCGCGCGGGGCGAATCCGTCCCAGCGCAAAAGCGGGTTCAGCCAGATCAGCCGCCGACAGGACAGGTGCAGACGCCGCATCTCATGCGACAGCGCATCGGTATCGTCGCGGTCGAGGCCATCGGTGATCAACAAGACCACCGCCCCCTGCCCCAGAACGCGGCGCGACCAATCGCGGTTGAAGGCATGCAGGCTGGTGCCGATCCTTGTTCCGCCCGACCAATCCTGCGCCTCGGCCCCCGCCGCACGCAGGGCCGCGTCCACATCGCGGGTGCGCAGGTGGCGGGTGATGTTGGTCAGCCGCGTGCCAAAGGTGAAGGCATGCACCTTGGCCCAACCCTGCCCGCGCCGATTGGCCACGGCATGGACGAAATGCAGCACCATCCGGGAATACTGGCTCATTGAGCCTGAGATATCGCAGAGCACCACCAGATTGGGCCAGCGGATCGCGGGGGTTTTCTTTGACAGTTCGGTGATCTCGCCCCCCCGGCGCAGGGCTGCGCGCATCGTGCGGCGTGTGTCGATCTTGGGGCCCGCGCCTGCCGCGACCATGCGGCGGGTCGTCAAGGGTTTGACGGGCAGCGACAGGCGGGAAAGCATCCGCTTCGCCTCGGCCAGTTCGGCGATGGACATCTGTTCGAAATCGAGCGTGCGCAGGCGTTCTTCGGCGGACATGGTGGCGGTGGCGTCAATCTCGATCTCGTCGCCCTCGGCGGGGTTGTCGCGGTCTGGACCCGGCAGGTCATCGGCCAGACCGTCCAGCAAAGCCTGCGCCGCCCGCTTTTCGGCGGCATCGGCCAAGCGGTCCTCTTGCACGCCCTTTATGGCGGGCAGCATCAGGGACATCATATGTTCCAGAAACTGCGGATCGCGCCAGTAAAGCCGGAACACTTGGGCAAAGACCGCCCGTTCCTCGGGGCGGCTGACGAAACAGGCGTGCAGCGTCCAGTAGAAATCCGCGCGCTCGGTGAAGCCTGCCACGGCCACCGCGCGGATCGCGTCAATCACCCGCCCCGGCCCGATGGGCAGCCCGGCCCGGCGCAAGGCGCGAGCGAAATGCGCGATGTTGCGCGCGAGTTTGCCGTCTTCGGGGATGTCGAGTGTGGGGTATCGCATCAGCCCCGCGCCTTTAGCGTGCGGGCGATGTTCTGGCGGTGCACCACCTCATACTCCGGCCACCAGATCAGGGTTCCGGCGGCCAGTTCGGCAGCAATCACCTCGCGCAGCGGGAGGTCGGCCCGTTCGGGATGGGCGGGCAACTCCGTCAGCCAACGGATGTAACGGGCAGTGGCGGGCAGAAGTTCGGGATCATAGCCACCTTTGGCAATCACCTCGGGCGCGCCGTGATTGGGCAGGATGCGTTGCGCACCCAGCACTTGCAACCGGCCAAGGTCGGCCAGATGCGTTTCAAAATCCTCGGGCGCGCCGACATAGGTGGCGCAATCTTCGACCGTATCCCCGGCGAAAAGCAGTCCCTGCGCGGGCCACCAGATCAGGGTGGCATCGTCGGAATGGATATTGGCGGTGATCAGGTGCAGATCATCCCCGCCCAAGCGCAGCACCATGGCATGGTCAAACACGCGGTTGGGCAGGATCAGCGGGGTGATGGCCGGTGGGCGTGTCCCGGCCTCGATCCCCGGCTTGTCGCGGGCCAAATGGTCTGCGGTGCGGCGGTTGGCGATGATCTCGCAATCGGCGTAAACCTCGGTCCCCGCGACATGATCCAGATGGTGATGCGACAGCACCACGCGGATGTGGCGGATGCCCTCGGCTTCAAGGGATGCGCGCATGGCACGGGCATGGTCGCGGCTGACATGGGTGTCATAGACCACCGCCGCATCGCCCGACAGGATGGCATAGGCGGCGATGCCCAAGGACAGCGCGCCATCATCCACCCAATTCGGTCCCGGCGCGAAACGCTGCCCCGGCACGCGCCCGTCATAATAGGCCCGGACAGCGGGATGGGGCCGCAGCACACGCATATGCGCCGCAAGCGTCATGCCGGTGTCAGCCCCTTGCGCACCTCATCCAGCAGTTTCTTCGCCTCGGAGCCTTGGATTTTCTGGATATCATCCTGATACTTCAGGATCGCGCCCAAGGTGTCGGCGATCACCTCAGGCGACAAGGCGATGACGTCCAAGGCCAGCAGGCATTTCGCCCAGTCGATGGTTTCGGCCACGCCGGGGCGCTTGAACAGATCCTCACGCCGCAGACGCTGGACAAAGGCCACCACCTCGCGGCTGAGGGTATCCTGCGCCTCTGGCACGCGAGAGGTCAGGATGGCGTGTTCGCGGTCAAAGTCGGGGTAATCGACCCAGTGATAAAGGCAGCGCCGTTTCAGCGCGTCATGCACCTCGCGCGTGCGGTTTGAGGTGAGGATCACGATGGGCGGTTCCGAGGCGCGGATGGTCCCGAGTTCGGGGATGGTTACTTGGAAGTCTGAGAGGGCTTCGAGAAGGAAGGCCTCAAAGGGTTCATCGGTGCGGTCCAATTCGTCGATCAGCAGGATCGGCGCGCCACCGGGCTGTGGGCGCATCGCCTGCAAGAGCGGGCGTTCGATCAGATACTCTTCAGTGAAGAGTTCCGATTTCAGCGCGTCACGATCCGCGCCACCCCCCGCCTCGGCCGTGCGGATGGCGATCATCTGCGCCGCGAAATTCCATTCGTAAACGGCGGAGGAGGCATCCAACCCCTCATAGCATTGCAGGCGGATCAGGCGGCGGCCAAGCGCTGCGGCGAGGGTCTTGGCAATCTCAGTCTTGCCCACCCCGGCCTCGCCTTCCAGAAACAGCGGGCGGTTCAGGCGCAGAGACAGGAATACCACCGTGGCCAAGGCACGGCTGGCGACATAGCCCTGCCCTGCCAAAAGCGTTTCCACCGCGTCGATGCTGGACGGTATTGTGGTCATGCGGCGGCCCCCCTGATCGCTGCCGCCATGCTTGGCCCTGTGGCCCTGTGGGGTCAAGCGCAGGCGGCGCGGATGCGACCAAAGTGCAGGATGCCGGTTTGACCGCGCGGCGGGGCGTGCTAACCCATGGGCAGGGTCGCAAAGGGGGTAGCGGTGCGGGTTCTGGCCATCCTGACGGTGCGCAACGAAGCGGCCTTTCTGATCGAGTGGCTGGCGCATCACCGCGCGGCGGGATTCACCGATTTTCTGGTGTTCTCGAACGACTGCACCGATGGCACCGACGCGATGCTGGACCGTCTGGCGGCGATGGGCTGGCTGACCCATGTCCCCAACCCCGGCCCACATGAAAAGGGCGCGCATTTCGAGGCGTTGAAAAAGGCCGAACGCCACCCCCTGTTCAAGGCGGCGGATTGGGCGGCGGCCATCGACATTGACGAATTTTTGGCCGTCCATGTGGGGGATCACACCGTCGGCGCACTTCTGGACGCCCTGCCCGAGACGGATGCCGTCAGCCTGACATGGCGCATGTTCGGCAATGGCGGGATTGTGCAGCAGGCGGATGCGCCGGTCACGGAAACCTTCCTGCGCGCGGCACCCCCGGTGCTGTACTGGCCGTGGCGGGCGCAGATGTTCAAGACACTGTTCCGCCCGGCGCTCTTCCCCAAACCCGGCATCCACCGCCCGCGCGGGGGCCATCAGGGCCAGCGCTGGCATGACGGCTCTGGCCGCGCGATGCCCGATGGTCCGGCGCGGCTGTTCTCACCCCTCGGCCAAGACAACTGCGGCTTGGTGCAGTTGAACCATTACGCCATCGGCACGATGGAGGGGTATCTCTTGAAATGCGACCGGGGCCGCGCCAATCGTGACGCGGCAGGGTTCGATACCGGCTATTGGGTAGAGCGCAATTTCAGCACGGTTGAGGATCGCTCGTCCCTGAACGTTGACAGCCGCGCGTTGCGGGCGGAATTGATGGCCGACCCGCAGCTTGGCGCGCTGCACAAGGCGGCGTTCCGCTGGCGGCAGCAGCGCTTTTCCCAGATGATGGAGGATGAGCCGTGGCGCGCTTTGTTCGGGCGACTCCTCTTGGTGCCCCCCTCGCGCGTGCTGACGGCGGATGAGGCGCGGCTGATCTGGGTTCATTCGCGAGGGTAAGGGCCGGAAACGGCGGGGCGCGATTGTTTCCGCCTTGCCACCTTGCCCACCGCCCCGCTTCCGGGTGACACTGAGGGCGGAGGGGTCTGTCCTGAGGGCGGGCACTTCGCTGTCGCGCCGGAACGGTGATCGGCAGCCATGACACGGAACAGCGACCCAGAACGGCGACAAGGCAGGCACATGTCGGACGAGGCAGAGACCCCCGAACAGGACACCCCCCGCGTGGTGACCGCCCAGCCCGACCGCATGGTCTGGTTCCAGCACATGGAAGATCGCTGTGCCGAGGAAGGCTATTTCGAACCCGTGGGCGACCGCCACTGGGCATGGTTCCACGATGACGGCCCCGGTCTGATCGTCAGCTTTGAAACCATTGAATCGGTTCTGGCGCGCGAGGGGCAGCTGTCCTTTGGCCATTCCGTCGCGGCCACGCGCGGCTGGTCGCATCTGTGCCTTATCTCGGACGGTGAGACGTGGTTCCGTGACGACCGGGTCTATCGTTACTTTGACCGACTGGTGGATGAGGGCTTTTTCGAGGATTTCGACAACGTCCTGTTCTACGGCGCGGGCAGCGGTGCCCATGCCGCCTGCGCCTTTGCCGTCTGCGCGCCGGGGGCAACGGTGATGGCCGTGCAACCCCGCGCCACGCTGGATCCGGCGGTGACGGGTTGGGATGACCGCTTCGCGCGCCTGCGCCGCTTGGATTTCACCAGCCGTTACGGCTATGCGCCCGATATGGTCGAAGGGGCCGGGGCGGTCTGGCTGATCTATGATCCGGCGGCCAAGGCCGATCTGATCCATGCTGCGCTGTTCCGGGGGCCGCATGTCCATCACCTGCGCGCCCGCTTTGCCGGCAACCGGCTTGAGGATGCGCTGACCACGATGGGCGTCCTGCCCCGCCTGATGGTTGAGGCCTGCGAAGGCACCCTGACGCGCCACATCTTTTCCCGCCTGTGGCGGCGACGGCAGCGCAATCCGTCTTACCTCAAGGAATTGCTGGCGCGGACCGAGGCCGCGCAAAACCAGCGCCGCCTTTACGTGCTGTGCCGCGCGTTGAACGGACGCGTGAACCTGCCCCGCGCACGGCGTCTGTTCGGGCGGTTGCAACCGCTTTACGCCACCGCAACCGACCGCGCCGAGGCCGCCGACTGGGCCGAGGATTGAGCGCTATCCCTTCGCCGCTTTGGCTTCCCTTGCCCGTTTCCGCTCCAGCCGCTTTTTCTTGCGGCGGGGCTTTTCTTCGGACCCTTCCGCCGTGTGCTTGACCGGGCGGTTGCCGCGATAGCGTTCGGGATCGACATTCGCCGTGTCGCCCTCATGGCGGAAATCCTCAACCCGCGTCAAGAAATCGGGGGAGAGGAAATCCACCATCTCCTGCGGTTTGGAATTCTTGATGTCATAGACCAGCAGGCGGCCGGGCTTGTCGGCGAAGAAATCCTGCACCTCGGCGTGGTGATTGTCCCAATCCGCACTCCATGCGGCGACAACCTCTTCTTCCGTCTCCACGCCCAAGGCACGGGAATAGCGGCGGGCGTAGAAGCCCGCGCCATGGGCAAGGCGCGACTTGATCCACGCCGCCTTGTCGCGGGTGTTCAGGATGAAATAGGAGTTGGGGTAATACTCATAGAGCTGCCGAAAGTAGCGCACGCCTTCGATGGCGCGTTCGCGGGTGACCTGCTGGATGTCGGTATAGGCCACCCATTGGTCGATCCGCCCGTGCAGCGGCTTGCGGCCATGGGCGATGTTGTCCTGAATAGACCATGCCAAAAGCCCCCGGTTGAAATGCGCCGCCTGAATGCCGGAGCGTTGCAGAAACCGGTACAGGCTGCGCGTGCCGCATTTGTTGAAGCCGATCTGAAAGATGCGCGTCGTCTTTTCGCGCCGCGACTCCAGCCGCGCCGGGGCCATCAACTTAGGCAGGTCGGATGAGTCCGCCGTCGACAGTTCCGGCTTGAAACTGTCGGCGTTCAGGGGCGCGGGCTTTGCCGCAAGGTCGGGGTGCATCAGGATCATCGCTTACTCCGCCGCCGCTGCCACAACCGCGCCGCGTGTCAGGGGGATGTAGTCCTTGCGGTATTCATCCCGCAGGCGGGCGATTTGCCCATCGCGCCATTCGGCATCCAAGGGCTGCCATGGCGCATCCTCGCCGATATAGCCAAGCGCGTGCAATTTCTGCTGCAATTCCGGCATGTTCAACTCGCCCATCGAAAAGCGGTCGGCGTTGCCCTTGGCCTTCAGCACCCAATCGGTCTGAATCGCGTCGATCACATCCGCCCCCCGCCCGGTAAAGGCGGCCAGATGGATGCCAATCGCCTTGGACACCGAGGAATTACGCCGCCGCACCATCGCCACGCGCTGCCCCGGTGCGGCGCAAAACGCCGCCAGATGCAGCGCCGAGCCATCCAGCGCGATGATGTCCTTGGCCGCGCGGTAACGGGCGATCTGCACCTCAAGCGGGTGATG
>CALRPK020000061.1:0-7579 GCA_943370015.1 Paracoccus haematequi | reverse complement strand
TGTCGCGCTGGTGGATGGCCAGTGGCGTATCAGCGTCACCGCCGCGCCTGAAGATGGCAAAGCCAATGCCGCCGTGGCCGAGGCGCTGGCCCATGCGCTTGGCGTTGCCAAAACCCGGTTGACGCTGCTGCGTGGGGCCACATCGCGTGACAAGGTCTTTCGCCTGACCGACTGAGCCGGGCTTTGCCGCAAAGATCAAAGGATCAGCGCTTTTTCGGCTCCACCCGGTAACTGCCCTCAGGCAGGTCCAAGGCCGCCGCCAGATCGCGCAACTGTGCCATCGACAGGACCACCCGCACCGGTTCATGCGTGACGGGGTCAACCTGTTCCCGCGTCACGCAATCTTCAAAGGCGAGGATAGTGACATCCTCGACCAGACCGTCATGGCCTTCGTCGATCAGGGTGATCACGGTGGCGTCGAATTCGTGCTCGATGGTGAACATGGGCCAAGGCTAGCCGAGGCCGACCCACGCGGCAAATGGAATTCCCCGCCCCGTCCGGTGCAAAGCCGCGTGAGGCGGTCATCTTCCCCCTTCCCCCGGCGGCATCGCTTGCTAGTTTTGGCAAAACGCCCGCGACTGGGGCGGTGAACTGGGGCGGTGACAGGAGTGGTGGATGCGCATTTTGGCAGGTGTGACGGCGGTGGCGTTGCTTTCGGCCTGTGTGCCGACCTCTCCGCCGGTGTCGGGGCCGCCACCCGCCGCGCCCCCGCCTGCGGCCGTGTCCTCCCCAAGGCTGCCATCGGACGCTGCCGTGCGCAATTTCGTGGATGTGGTGCAGCGGCTGGAACCCGTGACCGAAGAGGTCTGCCGCGCCCGGACGCGCGGGGTGAATTGCGATTTCCTGATCGTGGTAGATGACCGTCTGGGCCAACCGCCCAACGCCTTTCAAACGCTGGACCGGCAAGGGCGTCCCGTCCTCGGCTTTACGTTGTCGCTGATCGGCGATGCCCGCAACCCCGATGAGATTGCCTTTGTGCTGGGCCACGAAGCATCGCACCACATCCTTGGCCATCTGCCGCAGACGGCGGCCAATGCCCAAGGGGCTGCGCTGGCGGCGGCGATCCTTGCCGCGGCGGCGGGTGCCTCACCCGAAGCGGCAGAGCAGATGACCGGCATGGCCGCCACGGTGGGGGCCCGCAGCTATGCCAAGGAGTTTGAACTGCAGGCCGATGCGATGGGGGCAGAGATTGCCTATCGGTCGGGTTATGATCCCTTGCTGGGAACTGGATTTTTCGACCGATTGCCCGATCCGGGGGATGCGTTCCTTGGCACCCACCCGCCGAACGGTCAGCGCAAGGCGGTGGTGGCGCGGGTGGTGGCTGACCTGCGCGCGGGCGGGGCGGGACTCTGACCGGGTTTGATCTGTGTCAAGGTGCCGCAGCCCTGCCTGCGTCATCCTGACCGCCACTGGCGCAAGCAGGAGCGGCCGCGATGATCGGATATGCAGAGGCCCCACGGGCCTGGGGTTTTACGCGCGGGATGGCGCGGGTCGTCGGGGTGAACCTGACCGATGCGGTGGTGGACGGCTGGCTAACGCGCACCGAACTGGCGGGCATGGTCGATCATTGCCTGCGTTGCGGGAATGTCCCGGCCTGCACCGATTTTCTGGCGCATGAGGTGCAGGCGGTCTCCCTCCCGTCCTTTTGCGACAACAAACCGGGGATCGAGGCGCTGTCGCCGCAGTCCTGACAAGCGTCAGGCTTGAGCCTTTTGGTCCGGCGTGGCATCGGGGGCCGGGACAAAGGGGCTTGGCATGATCCAACTGGACAAGGTGGTGTCGGATCGCGGCTCGCGTTACGCCGTCTCGGGCGGGGCTGTTGCCGGGCGGGCCGGGGTTGAGGCGTTCCTGACCGATCTGAAACGGGTCAAGAAATACGCCAAGGCCACGCATAACACCTGGGCCGTGGTGCTGTCGGACGGCGGCGCGCAAAAGGGCGATGACGGTGAGGCGGGCGCAGGCGCGGTCATCCTGAAGATGCTTGAACGCGCGGGGCTGGTTGATCACATCGTGGTGGTGACGCGCTGGTATGGCGGGGTGCATCTGGGCGGGGACCGATTCGCCCATGTGGTCACCTGCGTGCGTGCCTATCTCGACGCGCTGGCCGACAGCCGCTAGCCTGCGGTCAAGCGGGCCGAAGCGCGCTGCAAGCGGGGGGATGGGATGATCCAATGGCTGTTGGCGGAAGCACGCCGCATCGGCAACACATGCCTGTGGTCATGGCAGGGCGTTCGCGCGGCGTGGCAGACGGAAAAGTCACTGCGGCAATGGGCGCTGGTCAATCTCTTGTCCGCCGCCTTGGCCTTTGCGCTGGACCTGACACCGGGGGAGCGCGCGCTGATCCTTGCGCTGGGCCTGCTGATCCTCGCCGCCGAGTTGATCAACACGGCGGTTGAGGTGGTGGTGGACATGGTCCAGCCGACCCCTCATCCGCTGGCAGGCAAGGCCAAGGATTGCGGCAGTGCCTGTGTCGCCCTTACCGCTGCGGCGGGCGGGGTGGCGTGGCTGGTGATCCTGATCGGCTAGACCGCGCTTGGCGGCGCAGATGCGCGTGATAGAGCAAGGGCGCGGCGATGCGGTCATAGATAAAGCCCAAGCCCTGCCGCACCCCCGGCAGGCCGGTGACCACGGCCAGCCAGCGCCAACCCGGCAAGCCCGCCCAGATCGCGCGAAACGCTGCCAGACCAGAGATGACACGATCCCCCTGCCGCACATGCAGGGCGCGTGCGGCCTGATCCGTGGTCAGGCCCCAAGTCTCGGCCCGGTCCAAGGCATCAAAGGCCAAAGGCGCGCCCGTCGCCTTTGCGCGGTCGCGGTAATGGTCAATCTCGAACCGGCACAGGGGGCAGGTGTCGTTGTAAAGGATGCGGGTTTCTTCGGTCATGCAGTAAAGATAGCGCGCAGGGCCGGCTTGCCAACGCTGCCGGTCTTCCCCGTTGTTCAAATATCCCACGGGGGGCTGCGGGGGGTGTGAAACCCCCCGCTCCCGACGGTCAGGCCAGCGCCTGCCGTCAAAGTTTGGAATGCGACCCGTCGCAGAAGGGTGACTTGGCGGAATGCTTGCAGCCGCAGAAGAACAAGGTGCCATCCTTTTCGGCGGTCACCTTGGTGGGCACAAAGCTGGTGCCCTTGTGCGATCCGTCGCAGAACGGCTGGTTCTTGGATTGCCCGCAGGCGCACCAGAAGTAGGATTTTCCCGCCTCGACCGCGATGGGGTAGGGGGCTTTCTGGGCGATGATCGGAACGTCTGACATGGGCGGCTCTCCTGTTCGGGTTGACAGCCATCCTGTCCGCTGCGCCCCGTTCAGGTCAAGCCATCCGCGTGGCGTGTTTGGGGGGCAGGACCCATGGGTCAGACCAGCCGCCCCCACAGGTCATATTCGCCGGACTCCTCAACCTCGACCGTGACGATGTCGCCGGGGCGCAATTCTTCGAAGCCTTCGTCGATGAAGAGGTTGCCGTCGATTTCCGGCGCGTCGGATTTGGTGCGGCAGGTGGCGCCGTCTTCGTCCACCTCATCCACGATCACATCCATCACGCGGCCCACTTTGGCGGCCAGTTTCGCCTCAGAGATGCCTTGCGCCTTTTCCATGAAGCGATCCCAGCGCTCCTGCTTCACCTCGGCAGGAACATGGTCGGGCAGGTCATTGGAGCGCGCGCCTGCGACGTTTTCGTATTTGAAGCAGCCGACACGGTCCAACTGTGCCTCATCCAGCCAGTCGAGCAGGGTCTGGAACTCTGCCTCCGTCTCACCCGGATAGCCGACGATGAAGGTCGAGCGCAGGGTGATGTCGGGGCAAGCCGCGCGCCAAGCGGCGATTTCGTCCAGCGTCCGCGCCGCTGCCGCAGGGCGGGCCATGCGTTTCAGCGTGTCGGGGTGGGCGTGCTGGAAGGGGATATCGAGGTAAGGCAGGATCAACCCGTCGGCCATCAGCGGGATCAGGTCGCGCACATGCGGGTAGGGATAGACGTAATGCAGCCGAACCCATGCGCCCAACTGCCCCATTTCCCGCGCGAGGTCCGTGATATGGGCGCGGACCTGGCGGTCTTTCCACGGGCTTTCATCATGCTTGCGGTCCACCCCGTAGGCAGAGGTGTCCTGAGAGATCACCAAGAGTTCCTTCACCCCCGCCTCAACCAGTTTTTCCGCCTCACGCAGGACGGCATGGGCGGGGCGGCTGACCAGTTTCCCGCGCATGTCGGGGATGATGCAGAATTTGCACTTGTGATTGCAGCCTTCGGAAATCTTCAGATAGCTGTAATGGCGCGGTGTGAGGGACACACTGGCAGCGGGCAACAGGTCAATGAACGGATCGGGCGCGGGCGGCACCGCGCCATGCACCGCGTCCAGCACCTGTTCATATTGATGCGGGCCGGTAACGGCCAGAACCTTGGGATGCGCGCCGGTGATATAGTCGGGCTCTGCCCCCAGACAGCCCGTCACGATCACCCGGCCATTTTCACGCAGCGCCTCACCGATGGCATCGAGGCTTTCGGCCTTGGCGCTGTCGAGAAATCCGCAGGTGTTGACGATAACCGCATCCGCGCCCTTGTAATCCGGGCTGATGGCATAGCCTTCGGCGCGCAGGCGGGTCAGAATGCGTTCACTGTCCACCAGCGCCTTGGGGCAGCCCAAGGACACCATGCCGATGGTCGGCTGTCCCGCGCGCCGCGTGTCGGGCACATCGGCGCGGGCAAGGTCAGGGCGAAGGTTCGGCGGGTTTTGCGACATTGGGGGACCGGATGGGGAGAGTGAAGGCGTTCCCTTACAGCAAAGCGCCGCGCGGGTGAAGGGCGTGGCGCGCGGGGGGCCTTCTGCCCCCCATGCCGCGCGGCCGCGGCATTCCCCCCGAGGATATTTGCCGCAGAGAAGACAGGGCAGACATGCAAAACCCCGCCACGGGGGCGGGGTTCGTTGCGCGATGCAATGCGATACGGATCAGCGGCGGCGGTCGCGGCGCGCGCTCATCGGTTGGAAGGCCACGCCGACATGCGCCTCGCAATAGGGTTTGCCGGGGACAGAGGGCAGGCCGCAGAACCAGAAATCATCCGTTGCCGGGTCACCAATCGGCCATTTGCAGGTCCGTTCGGTCAATTCCATCAGCGTCAGCTTGCGCGCGCGCTTTTCCACCTCGCGCACCGAGGCGAGTGCTTCGGGGCTGATCTCATTGGCGGACGGTTGCGGTGGCAGGGGTTGGCCTGCCGGAATGATCGCCTTGCGGATCGGCAAGGGTGTCACGCTGGCCCCTGATGCCGGGGCTGCCGCCGCAGCGGGCGCAGGGCGTTCCGGTGCAGGTGTCGGCCGTGCGGCGGGCGCAGGGTCTGCGCGCAGCGGTTCAGGGGCGCGTGGCGCTTCGGCCCGTGGCGGCGGAGCAGCCGGGGCGACGGCGGGGGCCTCCACCTCTTCCTCGTCGCGGCCAGAGCCGCCGCTGACGCGGTTCGACAGGCCCAGACGATGGACCTTGCCGATCACGGCGTTGCGGGTCACCCCGCCCAGTTCCTTGGCGATCTGGCTGGCGCTTTGGCCTTCGGCCCACATGCGCTTGAGCGTCTCGACGCGCTCGTCGGTCCAGGACATCGGGGTACCTCGGTTTTCAAAAGATCGCCCCATTCTATAGGGGACAGGGCGGGATACAAGCCGCGGGGCGAAAGTTCAAGGGTTTGGACAGCAGGAGGCGCGCGGCAAGATCATCGGCCCACCGTCCAGCGCAGAAACTTCGACTTTTCCTGCGCTGCCCGGTCCGCTATACTGTCACCATGACCAACGCTGCGCCCCATACCCTTTCGCTGCGACGCCGACGCGCCTGACGCGCCGACGGTCATTTTTGCGTGCCCCTTGCCTTTGGGCCGCACCCTTCCCTCGTTGACACCTGCCGCAGCCTGCCTTTACGGCTATGGCTTCCGCTTCCAAGGACCAGACCCATGATTTCGCATGTCCTGCCGACCTACAACCGCACGCCGCTTGCCTTTACCAAGGGCGAGGGCTCTTGGCTTTGGGCCGAGGATGGCAGCCGATATCTGGACCTTGGCGCAGGCATTGCCGTTAACGCGCTGGGCCATGCGCATCCGGCGCTGGTGGCGACCCTGACCGAACAGGCGGGGAAACTTTGGCATGTGTCCAACCTCTACCGCATCCCGGAACAGGAACGGCTGGCCGATCTGCTGGTCGAAAAGACCTTTGCCGATACGGTGTTCTTCACCAATTCGGGGACCGAGGCGGCGGAACTCGCCATCAAGATGGTCCGCAAATACTGGTATGAAAAGGGCCAGCCCGAACGGACGCTGATCCTGACCTTTGAAGGCTCGTTCCATGGCCGGTCCACCGGGGCGATCGCGGCGGCGGGGTCGGAAAAGATGACCAAGGGCTTTGGTCCCTTGATGCCGGGCTTCAAATCGCTGCCCTTTGGCGATCATGACGCGTTGCGCGCGGCGCTGACCGATCAGGTGGTGGCAGTGATGATTGAACCCGTGCAAGGGGAGGGCGGTATCCGCACCCTGCCCGACGCCTGCCTGAAGGGGCTGCGCGATCTTTGTGACGCCACCGGGGCGCTCTTGGTGTTTGATGAGGTGCAGTGCGGCATGGGCCGGACGGGAAAGCTCTTCGCCCATGAATGGGCGGGCGTGACCCCGGATATCATGATGGTCGCCAAGGGCATCGGCGGCGGCTTCCCCTTGGGCGCGGTGCTGGCCACGGAAAACGCGGCGTCGGGCATGACCGCCGGAACACATGGATCGACCTATGGTGGCAACCCCTTGGGCTGCGCTGTGGGGGCCAAGGTGGTGGAAATCATCGCCGATGACGCCTTCCTGTCCGACGTCAGCCGCCGTGCCGCGCAGTTCCGGCAGGGGCTGGAGGGGCTGGTTTCCGCCCACCCGCAGGTCTTTGCCTCGGTGCGCGGTCAGGGCCTGATGCTTGGCCTGAAATGCAGCGCGACCAACACCGATGTGGTCAAAGCGGCCTATGGCCAGCATCTGCTGACCGTCCCCGCCGCTGACAATGTCATCCGCATCCTGCCCGCGCTGACGATCACCGAACAGGATATCGCTGAGGCTCTGGCCCGTCTGGACCGCGCCGCGACCGCCGTCGAACAGGCGGCCTGACGATGCACGCGACCGAGGAAAGGACCACGCGCAGCTGCCTCCGAGTAAGCCGCTGATTTCATCTGTTCACAAATATCCTCGGGGGTCCGGGGGCAGACGGCCCCCGGGGCCGGACATCAAGAGAACCGTTTTGACATGAAGCACTTCCTCGACATCCACAAAACCGACGCTGCCGAACTCAGGGGCATGATCGACGCCGCGCAGCGCATCAAGACCGCGCGCAATGGCCGCCCCAAGGGCGCGCCGGATGATGACCAGCCTTTGGCCGGGCATATGGTGGCGCTGATCTTTGAAAAGCCGTCCACTCGCACGCGCGTGTCCTTTGACGTCGGTGTGCGGCAGATGGGTGGGCAAACGATGGTGCTCTCGGGCAAGGAAATGCAGTTGGGCCATGGCGAGACCATCGCTGACACCGCCCGTGTGCTTTCACGCTATGTCGATCTGATCATGATCCGAACCTTTGAAGAGGCGACGCTGC
>CALRPK020000060.1:0-7582 GCA_943370015.1 Paracoccus haematequi | reverse complement strand
GGATAATCGCCGGGGGGGATATAGGCGGCCCCGGCGCGGTCCAGCACGGCGGCGCGGACGGGGTTCCCGGTGTGGATGCCTTCGACCCCCGCAGGCAGGTCGGTGGGCCATGTGCCGCAGGCGACCTTGTCCACCCGTGCCGCGAACAGGCGGTTCACGCGGCCCAAGACGCCGTTTTGTTCATGGATCATCCGGGGCAGGCGCAGCACCCAAGCCGCCGACAGCGCCGGGATCGTCGGATAGCCGCCAAAGCCCACCACCAGCGCGGGGCGGTCGCGCAGCATGCCCATCACGGCGGCCACAACACCGCCCGCGATCTGGAAGGGCACGACCAGTTTGGCCAGCGCCCCGCCGCGCGCAAAGGTGCCAGAGCGCACCTTTTCCACCGCTACCACATGGGGAAAGCCGCCCGCATAGCGCGCGCCGCGATCATCCGTCGAAAGTTTCACTCGCCAACCGCGCCGCACCATCGCTTCGGCAAGGGCTTGGGCGGGAAACATATGTCCGCCCGTGCCGCCTGCCGCGATCAGAAGCAGCGGTGTCTTACCACCCGCCGCCGCCATGTTACCGCCCCCGCCGGTGGAAGACGTCACCCATCTGGCCTTGTGGGCGCTTGCGGGTCATGGCCAGAAGTGCCCCGACCGTGATCCCCGCCGCGATGACCGATGACCCGCCGTAACTGACAAAGGGCAGGGTCATCCCCTTGGCGGGCAACAGCCGCACGGCGACCCCCATGTTGATCATCGCCTGAACCCCGAAGATGCAGGCAAGCCCCGTTCCGGCCAAGCGGATGAACGGATCACGCTCTTTCATCAGGCGGAACAGGCTGCGCACCACCACGGTGGCGTAAAGCCCGATGATGACGCAGACGAGGATCAGACCGTATTCCTCGGCTGCCACCGCGATGATGAAATCGGTATGGGCATCGGGCAGGGACCATTTCACTTGCCCCTCGCCCACGCCGACGCCGAAGAAACCGCCCTCTTGAATGGCGTTCGTCGCATAGCCCAACTGGGTGCGCGGATCGACATCGGGGGTCAGGAAGCCATCAATCCGGCGGGCGAAGTGTTCCGAGGATTCATAGGCAAAAAAACCGCCGCCGATCACCACTGCTGCGGCCATCCCGATCAGCGTCATCGGGGCCCCGGCCACGAAATAGATCACACCCCAACCGAACAGCACCAGCGCGGCCTGTCCGAAATCGGGCTGCATCGCCAGCATCAGCACGACAGTCACGGTCAGGCCAAGCGACGCCAGTTTGCCGGGGGGGCCGTTCAGTTCAAAGCTGGACGCGATCAGCCATGCGATGATGATGATGAAGGCAGGTTTCAGGAATTCCGACGGCTGGACCGAGGCGAAGCCGAAGGAAAACCAGCGGATCGCGCCCTTGCCGAAATCGGTGCCGACAAAGGGCAGCACGCAGAGCGCAAGGAAGGTCAGGATGAAGCCCACGACACCGGCGCGGCGCACCGCCTCGGGTGGCATCATCGACACGCCGAACATGGCGATCATCGCGATCAGACCAAAGGCGGCTTGGCGCTGGACGTAATAGAACGGCTCCAGCCCGTTGCGTGTCGCCAAGGGGACCGAGGCGGCCAGACCCAAGAGAAGCCCGATGCCGAACAGCACCATGATCGAGGTGAGCGACCATTTGTCGATGGTGCGCCACCAGCGCGGAAGCACAGGTTCGCGCACCCGCGCCGGGTTAGCGCCATAGACCATCTCTGTCATGGTATCCGCCTGTCTGTCTGCCCCGTTGCGGGGTCGTTGCTGCCGATCGCCCGGTTATCCGGGTCTGGGGGGAAGTCTAGCGAAGACTGCCCCGCATTTCCAGCACGAAACGGGCAGCTTTGGGGGCAGTGGCACCTTTGGGCCGATCCTTGCGCGTGGGCTGCGCGGCCCCTCTTGCCTTGGCGGGGCTTGGGCGGATAGGTCACGAGAATGACCAGACCCTTTCCCACCCCGCGCGGCGCGCTGACCCCGAACCGGCCTTTGGCCGATCTGACATGGCTGCGCGTGGGCGGGCCTGCCGATTGGCTGTTTCAGCCAGCGGATGAGGCGGACCTTGCTGCCTTCCTGCGCGACCTTGATCCGGCGGTGACGGTCTTTCCGATGGGCGTGGGGTCCAACCTGATCGTGCGCGATGGGGGCATCCGGGCGGTGGTGATCCGGCTGGGGCGGGGGTTCAATGCGATTGCCGTAGACGGCGACCATGTGATCGCCGGGGCCGCTGCACTCGATGCCCATGTGGCGCGGCGGGCGGCGGAGGCGGGGCTTGATCTGACCTTCTTGCGCACCATTCCGGGCAGCATCGGCGGGGCAGTGCGGATGAATGCGGGCTGCTATGGCTCTTACGTTGCCGATCATCTGGTCAGTGTGCGGGCTGTCACGCGGTCCGGTGATATCGTCACCATCCCCGCCGCCGATCTGCATCTGCGCTATCGTCAATCCACCCTGCCCGAAGGTTGGGTGGTGATTGAGGCGACCTTCACCGCCGCGCCGGGTGATCCAGAGGCGCTGGAGGCGCGGATGCTGGACCAGATTGCCAAGCGCGATGCCAGCCAGCCGACAAAGGACCGCTCTGCCGGGTCCACCTTTCGCAATCCGCTGGGTCGGTCCTCAACCGGTCGGGCCGATGACACGCATGAGCTTAAAGCGTGGAAGGTGATCGATGACGCCGGCATGCGCGGCGCGCGGCAGGGTGGGGCGCAGATGTCCACCATGCATTCCAACTTCCTGATCAATGCAGGCGGGGCCACGGCGGCCGATCTCGAAGGATTGGGCGAAGAGGTGCGAAAAAGGGTTTTCCAAACGAGCGGGATCACGCTAGAGTGGGAAATCATGCGGGTCGGTGAAACCCGTAGCGAATAACGAATAAAAACAAAGACTACAGCACCGGCCGAAAAAGGTTGGGCAGAGGCGGTTATACATGGCGGGCGGTTCAGGCAGGGCAGCCCCCCGAATTGCGGTCCTTATGGGCGGACTCTCGGCTGAGCGCGAGGTGTCTTTGTCCACAGGGCGTGAATGCGCCAAGGCGCTTCGGGTGGCGGGATTTGAGGTGGTTGAGGTCGATGCCGACCGCGACCTGCCCGCACGTCTGCACGACATTCAACCTGACGTTTGCTTTAACGCCCTCCATGGCCGCTGGGGCGAAGATGGCTGCGTGCAGGGCATTCTGGAATGGTTGGGGATTCCCTACACGCATTCCGGCGTGCTGGCCTCCAGCCTCGCGATGGACAAAAGCCGCGCCAAGGATGCCTATCGCGCGGCGGGTCTGCCGGTGGTGGAAAGCCGGATCGTTCACCGCGATGCCGTGGCGGCGGGTCATGTGCTGCCCGCGCCCTATGTGGTGAAGCCGAACAACGAAGGATCGTCGGTCGGCGTCTATATCGTCCGTCCGGGGCAGAACACGCCGATCCTGTCGGCGGATATGCCGGAAACGGTGATGGTCGAAACCTATGCGCCGGGACGAGAATTGACGGTGTCGGTCCTTGGCGACCGGGCGCTTTGTGTCACCGATATCATCACCGACGGCTGGTATGACTATGACGCGAAATACGCCCCCGGCGGATCGCGGCACGAAGTCCCGGCCAATCTGCCTGCTGAGATTACCGAGGCCTGCCTTGATTACGCCCTGCGGGCGCATCGGGCGCTTGGCTGCCGTGGCCTGAGCCGCACCGATTTTCGCTGGGACGAGTCGCGCGGGCTCGATGGGTTGATCCTGCTGGAAACCAATACCCAGCCGGGGATGACGCCCACCTCGCTGTCGCCGGAACAGGCGGCGCATGTGGGGATCAGCTTTCCGGACCTGTGTCGGTGGATCGTGGAGGATGCCTCGTGCAACCGCTGAACGCCGACAACCGCTATCGCGTCTATGACCGTGCGCAGGCGCGGACAGCAGAGCAGCGCCCGGCGGCGCGGGCGGGTGTGCGGCGTGATCCTGCGCCCAGCCGTTGGGCGTATCGGATGCAGCGACTGTGGCTGACGCCACTGTTCCGTGTTACGTTTCGCGTGGGCTTGCCGATCTTTGTCGTGGCGCTGGTTGCAGGGCTTTACCTGCGCGATGATGCGCGGCGGGCGCAGTTGACGGGCGTCTTCACCGGGATGGTGGACAAGTTCCAAGCCCGCCCGGAATTCCGCGTCAGCCTTGTCTCCGTCGAAGGCGCTGCCCCCGAACTGGCCGAGGCGATCCGCGCGCGGCTGAAGCTGAACCTGCCGCAATCGTCGTTCGATCTGGACCTTGACGGGGCACGTCAGCGGATCGAGGCGCTGGATGCCGTGGCGACCGCTGAATTGCGCGTGCGCAGTGGTGGCGTCTTGCAGGTTCTGATCACCGAACGTGTCCCCGCGCTGGTCTGGCGCGAAGGCGACCGCATCGAAATGCTGGATGCGACAGGGGCCCGTGTGGCGGGCCTGTCCGCCCGCGATGACCGTCCCGACCTGCCGCTGATCGCAGGCGAAGGGGCCGACCGCGCGGCGGCTGAGGCGCTGGATCTGTTCAGCATCGCCCAAGGCATCACCCCGCGCCTACGCGGCTTGGTGCGGGTGGGGGATCGGCGCTGGGATCTGGTGCTGGACCGCAACCAAAAGATCATGCTGCCCGAGCAGAACGCCCCGGCAGCGCTGGAACGTCTGATCGCGCTGGACAAGGCCGAAGACCTGCTGGCGCGGGACATTCTGACCGTGGATTTGAGAAACGACCAACGACCCGTGCTGCGGCTGGCGCCAAGCGCCATGAACGAACGCCGCAACGCCACGGGCATCGAGACGAGCGGGGGCGAACTATGACCGATCTCTACCAATCCCAGCGTGCCATGCGTCATATGCGCCGCGCGGCGATGCAGCGGGGCGTCGTGGCCATTCTGGACGTCGGCACCTCTAAGATTGCCTGCCTGATCCTGCGCTTTGACGGGCCGGATGCGATGCGCGAAACCGATGGCGTCGGGCCGATGGCGGGGCAGTCGCAATTCCGGGTGATCGGGGCGGCGACCACTCGGTCGCGCGGGGTGCAGTTCGGCGAAATCGCGGTGATGAACGAAACCGAACGCGCCATCCGCACCGCCGTGCAGGCGGCGCAGAAAATGGCCAATGTGCGGGTGGATCACGTCATCGCCTGCTTCTCGGGGGCGGAGCCGCGCAGCTACGGCCTTGCCGGGGATATCGAACTCGCCGACAGCGTGGTGACGGAACAGGAAATCGGCCGTGTGCTGGCCGCCTGTGACGTGCCCGACATTGGCATGGGGCGCGAAGTGCTGCATGCCCAGCCCGTCAACTTTGCGCTGGATCACCGCACCGGCCTTGGCGATCCGCGCGGGCAGATCGGCAACCGTCTGGCCTGCGACATGCACCTGTTGTCGGTCGAAGGCTCGGTCGTGCAAAACCTACTATATTGCATCAAGCGCTGCGATCTTGAGGTCGCGGGGGTGGCATCGTCGGCCTATGTTTCGGGCATTTCCGGGCTGGTCGAGGATGAACAGGAACTGGGCGCCGCCTGCATCGACATGGGTGGCGGGTCGACCGGCATTTCGATCTTCATGAAGAAACACATGATCTATTCCGATGCCGTCCGCATGGGCGGGGATCATGTCACCTCGGACATCTCCAAGGGTCTGCAAATCCCGGTGGCCGTGGCCGAGCGCATCAAGACCAAGCATGGCGGCGTGCATGCCACCAGCATGGATGACCGCGAGATGATCGAAATCGGCGGCGACTCGGGCGATTGGGAAAAGGACCGCCGTCAGGTGAGCCGGACCGAGTTGATCGGGATCATGCGCCCGCGTGTCGAAGAGATTTTGGAAGAGGCGCGTGTCCGTCTGGATGCCGCCGGATTTGAACATTTGCCCAGCCAGCAGATCGTGCTGACGGGCGGCGCAAGCCAGATCCCCGGACTTGACGGGCTGGCTGCGCGTATCCTTGGGCAGCGGGTCCGTTTGGGGCGTCCGCTGCGTGTTCAGGGCCTGCCGCAAGCCGCGACCGGACCCGCCTTTGCCAGTGCCGTGGGGCTCTGCCTGTTTGCCGCACACCCGCAAGACGAATGGTGGGATTTCGACGTGCCGAGCGAGCGCTATCCGGCACGGTCGCTGAAACGGGCCTTTAAGTGGTTTAAAGAGAACTGGTAACCCCGACATACAGCGTCTTTGGCGAAATACCGCTGAAACCTGCGACCGGAGGCCCATATTTTGTGGGCTTGCGGCGTTTTTCGCGTGACCTGAACGCACTCTGTGGATAGAATCGTGGATAAATTCGGATTCCTGCGCCCGGGACAGGCGCGAAACCAAGCCGGACGGATACAACAGGCGGCACAACGAACAGCAGGCGGAGTGGCAATGACCCTGAACCTTTCGATTTCCTCGCAGCGGGAAGAACTCAAGCCGCGCATCACTGTTTTCGGTGTGGGCGGCGCCGGTGGTAACGCCGTGAACAACATGATCGACAAGCAGCTTGAAGGCGTGGAGTTCGTGGTTGCGAACACCGACGCGCAGGCGCTGCAGCAGTCGAAAGCCCACTCGCGCATTCAGATGGGTCTGAAAGTGACCGAGGGTCTGGGCGCAGGCGCACGGCCCACCGTAGGCGCCGCCGCAGCCGAGGAAACCATCGAAGAGATCGTCGATCATCTGGCGGGAGCGCATATGTGCTTCATCACCGCCGGGATGGGTGGCGGCACCGGGACGGGTGCCGCCCCGATCATCGCGCAGGCTGCGCGTGAATTGGGTGTGCTGACCGTCGGCGTTGTGACCAAGCCCTTCCAGTTCGAAGGTGCCAAGCGGATGCGTCAGGCCGAAGAGGGCATTGAGGCGCTGCAAAAGGTCGTCGACACGCTGATCATCATTCCGAACCAGAACCTGTTCCGTCTGGCCAATGAGCGCACCACCTTTACCGAAGCCTTCGCCATGGCCGATGACGTGCTGTATCAGGGCGTCAAGGGCGTGACCGACCTGATGGTGCGTCCGGGCCTGATCAACCTCGACTTCGCGGACGTGCGCGCCGTGATGGATGAGATGGGCAAAGCCATGATGGGCACGGGCGAAGCCACTGGCGAGGACCGTGCGGTTCAGGCGGCGGAAAAGGCGATTGCCAACCCGCTGTTGGATGAGATTTCGTTGAATGGCGCGAAAGGTGTGCTGATCAACATCACCGGCGGCTATGACCTGACCCTGTTCGAACTTGACGAAGCCGCGAATATCATTCGCGATAAGGTTGATCCTGACGCGAATATCATCGTCGGCTCCACGCTGGACACCAGCATGGAAGGCGCGATCCGCGTGTCGGTCGTGGCGACCGGCATCGACGCCACCGCCGCCAACCGCGCCGAAACCCCGGTTGCGCGTCGCAGCATGGCCGCCCCGCTGCCGCCGCAGGCTGCGCCGCAGCAATATGCCCCGGCCCCGCAACCGCGCGCCGAAATGCCGCTGACGATGCAGGTTCAGCAGCCCGCGCCGCAGCAATACGCGCCGCAGCCGATGGCGCAGCAGCCGCAACCCATGCCGCTGCAAAACCCGGCCCCGTCGCTGTTTGACGCGCCGCAGCCGTCGTATCAGCCGCAGCACGAAGCCGCCGACGACATGCCGCCGCCGGCCTATCG
>CALRPK020000059.1:0-7653 GCA_943370015.1 Paracoccus haematequi | reverse complement strand
AAAGCGACCGCATCGACGCGATGGCGCGGGGGCTTGAGGCTTGCGGCGTCAAGGTCGAGGAAGATGAGGACACGCTGATCGTCCACGGTCTTGGCGCGGGCGGCGTGCCGGGCGGGGCGACCTGCGCCACGCATCTCGACCACCGGATTGCGATGTCTTTCCTTGTCTGCGGGATGGCAGCCAAGGCGGCGGTTTCGGTCGATGACGCCTCGCCCATCCTGACGTCTTTCCCGATCTTTGAGGGGCTGATGACGGGCATGGGTGCCCTGCTGTCGCGCGGCTGATCCCGCGCACGATTTTTCTGCGAAAAATCGAGGGGGGCTGTCTGCCCCCCTCGCCCCTCTCGGGGCTCACCCCCCGAGGATATTTCAGGACAGAAAATGGGGTGGGGTGGTGATCTTTACGGTAGCCATTGACGGGCCTGCGGCGGCAGGCAAGGGCACGATCTCGCGCGCGGTGGCGGCGCGGTTTGGCTTTGCGCATCTGGACACCGGGCTTTTGTATCGGGCTGTGGGGGCCAAGGGTGGCGATCCGATTGCAGCGGCGCAGGGGTTGGTGGCTGCGGATTTGGCGCGCGACGATCTGCGAAGCTTGGCGGCAGGGCAGGCCGCATCGCGCGTGGCAGTGATCCCTGAGGTGCGGGCAGCGCTGGTGGCGTTTCAGCGGCGCTTTGCGCGGGCTGAGGGCGGGGCCGTGCTGGACGGGCGCGACATCGGCACGGTGATCTGCCCGGAGGCCGAGGTGAAGCTTTATGTCACCGCCAGTGCTGAAGTGCGCGCGCATCGGCGTTGGTTGGAACTGGGCGGGGATGCGGCGCATATTCTGGCCGAGGTCATGGAGCGGGACGCCCGCGACATGGGCCGCGCCGATGCGCCATTGCGCCCGGCAGAGGATGCGGTGATCCTTGATACATCAGAGATGACGGTGGACGAAGCGGTGGCACGCGCCATCGCCGTGATCGAGGCGCGGATAGCGGGAGAGTAGGCAAATGCTGACAGGATTGCAGATACCGGATCTGGCGGGCAAGGCGGTGCTGGTGACGGGTGCCTCAACCGGGATCGGGGCGGCGCTGGCGCGGGCCTATGCGGCGCAGGGCGCGCGGGTGGGTTTGCATTACAATGCCAGTGCTGAGGCCGCCGAGGCGGTGGCCTATGAAATCCGGGCGGCAGGCGGCGAGGTTGTGCTGATCCGCGCCGATGTCTCGAACGGGGCAGGGGCACGCGATGCGGTGGCGCAGGCGCTGGCGGCTTTCGGGCGGCTCGACGGTTTGGTGAACAACGCGGGCGGCATGGTGCGGCGCGTGCCCTATGCCGACGCGACCGAGGCGGATTACGACGACATCATGGACCTGAATGCGCGGTCGGTGGTGGTGGCATCCCAAGCCGCCATCGCGCCCATGAAGGCGGCAGGCGGTGGCTTCATCATCAACACCACTTCGGTCGCTGCGCGCAACGGGGCGTCGGGCGGGGCGGGGCTTTATGGCTCGTCCAAGGCCTTTGTCCACAACGTGACACGCGGCATGGCCAAGGAGTTGATCCCCTTTGGCATCCGCGTGAACGCCGTGGCCCCCGGCGTGATCACCACCCCGTTCCATGAACGCTACTCGACCGAGGCGCAATTGCAGGCAGCCTTGGCCACCATCCCTGCCGGGCGCTTGGGCGTGGCGGCAGAATGCGTGGGTGCATACCTGTTCCTGTCCAGTGCGGCGCTGTCTGGCTACATCATCGGGCAGGTGATCGAGGTGAATGGCGGGCAGTTGATGCCCTGACGCCCTAGGCGGCGTCGGTTTCCGCCGTCGCCGCACCGGGGTTTTGCGCGTCAAACGCTGCGCGGGCGGCGTCGATGGCGGCGTGGTTGGCCAGCGCCCAATCCGCCATCACCGCCACCGGGGCGCGCAGCGAATGGCCAAGGTCGGTCAATTCGTATTCCACCTTGGGCGGGATGGTCTGGTGGTAATGGCGGCTGATCAGCCCGTCCCGTTCCAGATCGCGCAAGGTCAGCGACAGCATGCGCTGCGAGATGTTCAACTCGCGCTTCAACTCGTTGAAGCGCTTGCGGCCATGGCGCAGGGCGAAGATGATCAGCACGCTCCACCGATCGCCCACACGGGAGAGGACGGCGTTGATCGTCTGGCATTGGCCCATCGACTTTTCACAGACCGGCATCGCCCCTCCGCTGGTCTCAAACATGTGACTGGGACACAAAAAAGTGCGTTCTTGCACCTGCCACCCAGTTCGCTTTATGCATCCGGTATTGATTCTATACCATGGTGGCGCTGTCGCCGCCAGATGAAAGGACGACCTCCGTGCTGCAAGACAAGCTGAACTGGCGCTATGCGACCAAGAAAATGGACCCCTCGCGCAAGGTGTCTGACGCCAAACTGGCGCGTATTCTGGAAGCGATCCGCCTTGCCCCCACCTCCAGCGGGTTGCAGCCGTTCGAAGTGTTTGTCGTGACGAACCCCGACCTGCGCGCCCAATTGCGCGCCGCCGCCTATGATCAGGCGCAGGTCACCGACGGATCGCATCTGTTGGTGTTTGCCGCTTGGGACAATTACACCGAAGCGCGGATCGACGCTGTGGTGGCAGATACCGCGTCCAAGCGCGGCGGGGCGAGCGACGCGCTGACCGGCTATTACACCAACCTCAAGTCAATGTATCTGCCCCGCTCGGCCGAGGAAAACTACCAGCACGCGGCGCGTCAGGCCTATATCGCCTTTGGCTTGGCACTGACGGCGGCGGCCTTCGAAGAGGTGGACGCCACCCCGATGGAAGGCTTCGATCCGGCGAAAGTCGACGAAATCCTTGGTCTGCGCGAAAAGGGTCTGCGGTCGGTCACGCTGCTGCCCATCGGCTATCGCGCGACTGAGGGCGACTGGCTGCAAGGCCAAGCCAAGGTGCGCCGCGATCTGGACAAGCTGGTCACGGAAATCGCCTGATCCACGGCGATCACGACAGGCCCTGACGCCCGCGCCCGCAAGGGCGCGGGCGTTTTCGTGTTGTGGCTGGCCTTTCGCCGGGATTCCGCGATGATGCGGGCAAATCAGGGGGGCGCGGCGATGGATATGTTGATCACAGGGGCGAACCGGGGGATCGGGCTGGCCTTGGCCCGCCATGCCGTGGCGGGGGGCGCGCAGGTGATCGGCACGCATCGCGGCACTGCTCCGGCGGTGGCGGGCATCGACTGGCAGGCGTTGCAGGTGACGGACCCGGCCTCGCATCACGATCTGGCTGGGCGGCTGGCGGGGCGACCGATTGATCTGCTGGTCTGCAACGCCGGGGTCTTGCTGGACGGGGAAGAGACTCTGGACAGCGGCTATCCTGCCGCGATGTGGGCGGACACCTTGGCTGTCAATGTCACCGGCGTGTTCCTGACGATCCAATCGCTGTTGCCGAACATCCGCGCGGCCAAGGGCAAGATCGCCATCATCTCGTCGCAGATGGGATCGGACACCAAGGCACCGGGGGGCAGCTATATCTACCGCGCCTCAAAGGCGGCGGCGCTGAACATCGGGCGCAATCTGGCCACCGATCTGCGCGGCGAGGGGATTGCCGTGGGCATCTACCACCCCGGTTGGGTCCGCACCGACATGGGCGGGCCGCGCGCCGATATCTCGGAGGATGAGGCGGCGACGGGGCTTCTGGCGCGCTTTGCCGCGCTGTCCGTGGCGACCACGGGCTGTTTTGAGAATTGGGACGGCAGGCCGCATCCGTTCTAAGCGGTGCCCCCCGCTTTGACCCAAGTTTCCTTGCGTCCCGACCGATAAGCCGCTATAGGCCCCGCATCCTGACGGGCAGGGCTGCTGGCTTTGGTTTTCCAATGCGCGCCGCCATCGCCACAAAGGGCCAGCCAAAGACCGGCGGAGCCAACCGCATGGCCAGAAATCATCGGTAAAGGAAAAACTCGCACATGTGCGCCAAAGCTACCATGGAAGACTTCGAAGCCCTGCTCAAGGAAAGCTTCGAGATTGACACCCCCGAAGAGGGAACTGTTGTCAAGGGCCGCGTCATCGCCATCGAGGCAGGACAGGCCATCATCGACGTCGGCTACAAGATGGAAGGCCGCGTCGATCTGAAAGAATTCGCGAACCCCGGCGAAAACCCGACGATCAACGTCGGCGATGAAGTCGAAGTGTATCTCGACCGCGTCGAGAACGCCCGCGGCGAAGCCGTGATCAGCCGCGAGAAGGCCCGCCGCGAAGAAGCGTGGGACCGTCTCGAAAAAGCCTATGCGTCGGAAACCCGCGTCGACGGCGCGATCTTCGGCCGCGTCAAGGGTGGCTTCACCGTCGATCTGGGCGGTGCCGTGGCCTTCTTGCCGGGTAGCCAGGTTGACGTGCGCCCCGTGCGCGATGCTGGCCCGCTGATGGGCATGAAGCAGCCGTTCCAGATTCTGAAAATGGACCGTCGCCGTGGCAACATCGTTGTCTCGCGCCGTGCGATCCTTGAAGAATCGCGTGCCGAACAGCGTGCCGAAGTCATCGGCAACCTGACCGAAGGCCAGTCCATCGACGGCGTCGTGAAGAACATCACCGAATACGGTGCCTTCGTTGACCTCGGCGGCGTTGACGGCCTGCTGCACGTGACCGACATGGCATGGCGCCGTGTCAACCACCCGTCGGAAATCCTTGCCATTGGTGAAACTGTCAAAGTGCAGGTCATCAAGATCAACAAGGAAACCCACCGCATCAGCCTCGGCATGAAGCAGCTTCAGGCCGATCCGTGGGATGCCGTGGAAAAAGCCTATCCGATCAGCTCGGTCCACAAGGGCCGCGTGACCAACATCACCGATTACGGCGCCTTCGTGGAGCTGGAAGCCGGTGTCGAAGGTCTGGTCCACGTCTCGGAAATGAGCTGGACCAAAAAGAACGTGCACCCCGGCAAGATCGTCTCCACCTCGCAAGAAGTGGACGTCATGGTGCTGGAAATCGACAGCGCCAAGCGCCGCGTGTCGCTGGGTCTGAAGCAGACCATGCGCAACCCGTGGGAAGTCTTCGCCGAGCGTAATCCGGTTGGCGCGACCATCGAAGGCGAAGTCAAGAACATCACCGAATTCGGTCTGTTCATTGGCCTCGAAAACGACATCGACGGCATGGTTCACCTGTCGGACCTGTCGTGGGACCAGCGCGGCGAAGACGCCATCGCGAACTACCGCAAGGGCGACGTGGTCAAGGCCGCCGTCACCGAAGTCGACATCGAGAAAGAGCGTATCTCGCTCTCGATCAAGGCTCTGGGCGACGACACCTTCACCGATGCCGTTGACGGCGTGAAGCGTGGCTCCATCGTCACCGTCGAAGTCACCGCCATCGAAGAAGGCGGCGTCGAGGTGGAATACAACGGCGCGAAGTCCTTCATCCGCCGGTCTGACCTGTCCCGTGACCGTGCCGATCAACGCCCTGAGCGTTTCTCGGTCGGTGACAAGGTGGATGTCCGCGTGACCAACATCGACCCCAAGACCCGTCGTCTGGGCCTGTCGATCAAGGCACGCGAAATCGCCGAGGAAAAGGAAGCCGTGGAACAGTATGGCTCGTCCGACTCGGGCGCCTCGCTGGGCGACATCCTGGGTGCCGCGCTCAAGGGCGGCAACTGATCCCGATCCGGGCGGGCCATCCGGCCTGCCCGACCACACCACCGAAAGGCCCCGCGCGACGCGCGGGGCCTTTTGCCTTCGATTCGCGCGCGCCATTTGGCTGGGCGGAACACGCCGCAATCGGCGCCATCCCGCGCGTGTCACATGGTTTGCCCCCCGCCTTCCGCCTCAGCAGCGGGGGCTTTGCCCCGATGCGCCACCCTATCCATCCGAGACTCGCCGTGAAAACATTTGTGCGAAGGCTTTTTTTGCATATAGTTCCCGGACAATAACGACAGGCGCCCATGAATGGCTGCCATACGGGGGGACGACGACGGATGATCCGGTCTGAACTGATCCAGAAGATCGCTGACGAAAATCCACATCTCACACAGCGACATGTAGAGCGGATCGTGAACACGGTCTTTGAGGAAATCATCGAAGCCCTCGCCAAAGGTGACCGCGTTGAATTGCGCGGTTTCGGCGCGTTCTCGGTCAAGGCCCGCGATGCCCGTGTGGGCCGCAACCCCCGCACCGGTGAGGCTGTGACGGTCGATGACAAGAAGGTTCCCTTCTTCAAGACCGGCAAATTGCTGCGCGACCGGCTGAACGCCAAAGCCTGACTCCATCAGGTGATGGGATGCGCGCGCGGGCTTGCACCCCGCGCGTGGCGGCGCAATAGTCGGGCCTGACCAGATGGGGCCCGGCATGATCCGCATTATCCGCTATGTTCTGTTGTTCCTCGCAGCCGTGGCGCTGCTGACCGTGGCCTTGGCCAATCGCGGCGTGGTTGAGGTGCGCTTGCTGCCCGAAGGTCTGGCCGCGCTGACGGGTCTGTCCTTCGCAGTGCAAATCCCGCTTTTTCTGGTGCTCTTCGGCGGCATTGCACTTGGCGTGCTGGTGGGCTTCGTCTGGGAATGGGCGCGTGAACACAAGCACCGCAGCACCGCCACCAAATCCTCGCGCGAGGTGGCGCGTCTGGAACGCGAACTCGCCGTGATGCGCGATTCTTCTTCGACGCCCAAGGATGACGTTCTGGCGCTGTTGGCGAAACCGGCGACGAAGTGATGTCAGAGATTCGCGTCAAGATTTGCGGTCTGCGGACCGAGGCTGATGTGCTGGCCGTTGCCGCCGCCGGGGCCGCCTATGCGGGTTTCGTGTTCTTTGCCAAATCGCCGCGCAACGTGACGGTGGAACAGGCGCGCGGCTTGGCCCTGATCGCGCCGCCCGGTCTGGCAAAGGTGGCGCTGACCGTCGATGCCGATGACGCCACGCTGGATGCCATCGTCGATGCCGTGCCCTTGGACATGCTGCAACTGCATGGCCACGAGTCCCCGGACCGCGTGGCCGAATTGCGCGCCCGCTATGGCCTGCCGGTGATGAAGGCCGTGGGCGTGGCGGATGAAGGCGATCTTGCCGCGCTGATGGATTACAGCCTTGCCGCCGACCAGATCCTGATCGACGCCAAACCGCCCAAGAACGCCGATCTGCCGGGGGGCAATGGCCTGTCCTTTGACTGGCGTTTGGTCGCGCAGCGCCGTTGGCTGCGGCCTTGGATGCTGGCGGGTGGCCTCACGCCGGACAATGTGGCCGAGGCGATCCGCCTGACCAATGCGCGGCAGGTGGATGTGTCCTCCGGCGTCGAATCTGCGCCGGGCGTCAAGGATGCCGCCCGCGTCGCCGCCTTTGTCGCGGCCGCGGGTGCGGCCTGACCATGGCCTATTTCGCCAACCGCGACGTCAACCGCATCTATATCCATGCCGCCTTGCAGGCCTTTGCCACCTATGGCGGCGAATCCTTTGCCTTTGTCTATCTGCTCAAGGCGGGCATTCCCGCGCCCATCGTCCTTTTGGCCATCGCCGCGATGTTCGGCAGCCGGATGCTGTTTCGCACCCTCGTGCTGCCGCTCGTCCGCCGTGTCGGCCTGCGCCGCGCCCTCGTGCTGGCGATCTTGGCCGAGGCTGCAACCTATCCCATCCTGTCGCAGATCACCGGGGCAGGGCCGCTGTTGGTGGTCTATCTGGGCCTCTGGGCCTTCAGCAGCAGCTTTTACTGGACGACCTATCATTCCTACGTCGCACTTCT
>CALRPK020000058.1:0-7730 GCA_943370015.1 Paracoccus haematequi | reverse complement strand
CACCCCGCCGATGCTGTGCAACAGCCGTGGCACGATGGCCCGGCCCGAGGCCAGACGCGCCGTCATCACCGCCAGCTGCAAGGGCGAGGACAGCACATACCCCTGCCCGATGGAGGCGTTGATGGTGTCGCCCACCCGCCATTCCTGATCATAGCGGTCCCGCTTCCACGCCTTGTCGGGCATGATGCCATCGGTGATGGCCGACATCGGCAGGTCGTGCCGGATGCCCAGACCCAGACGGCGGCCCATTTCGGCGATCTTGTCGATGCCGACCTTCTGCGCGATCTCGTAGTAATAGACGTCGCAGCTTTGCTCCAGCGACTTGGTCAAATCGACGGTGCCATGCCCGCCATGCTTCCAGCAGTGAAAGCGGCGGTTGCCGAATTCGATATAGCCGGGACAATAGACCGTGTCGGCGGGCGAGATCACCCCCGCTTCCAGCGCCGCCAGTGCCGTCACCATCTTGAAGGTCGATCCCGGCGGATAGGCCCCCTGCACGGATTTGTTGGCCAAGGGGCGGTGGTCATGCTCCATCAGCGAGGAGTAATCCTTCTGGCTGATCCCCCGCACAAAGAGGTTGGGATCAAAGCCGGGGGCCGAGGTGGCGGCGATCAAATCGCCCGATTGCACATCAATCACCACGCAGGCGGCACTTTCCTCGCCCAAGCGGGCCTGCACGAAGTTTTGCACATCGGCATCAATCGTCAGGCGGATATCGCTGCCCGGCGTGCCTGCCGTGCGTTCCAATTCACGCATGACGCGGCCGACGGCGTTCACCTCGATCCGCTTGTTGCCTGCCTGTCCGCGCAGGTCGTTTTCCATCCAGCGTTCGACCCCGATCTTGCCGATCTGGAATTCCGGGATCATCAGCACAGGGTCGGGGTTTTCGATGTCCTTCAGGTCGTTTTCACTGACCGGGCCGACATAGCCCACGACATGGCTGAAATCCTCGAACAACGGATAGTGCCGCGACAGGCCCACCTCCGGCGTGACACCGGGCAGGGTGGGGGCATTCAGTGCCACCTTGGAAAAATCATCCCAGACCAGACGATCCGCCACGATCACCGGGACGAAAGCGCTGTTGCGTTCGATCTCGCGCTTGACCCGCTCCATGTCTTCGGCGGTCATCGGCATCAGATGCGACAGGCGGTTCAGGATCTTTTCCGTGTCGCCCGCATCCTCGCGCGTCAGGGTCACGCGGTAATTCTGTTCATTGCCCGCGATCAGCCGCCCATTGCGGTCTTGGATCAACCCGCGCTCTGGCGGGATCAGGCGGATGTTGATGCGGTTTTCTTCGGCCAGCAGTTTGAACTGATCCGCCTCTTCCACCGACAGATAGCGCACACGCCCGGCCAACACGGCAAACATCGCCGTCATGGCGCCGCCCATCATCAGGCTGCGGCGGGTGATCATGCGGGAACTGGCGTCAGTGTCGCGGGCGGTGCGTCTCATAGCCGTCTTCCATAGGAGTCCACTTCGCCCGTCGCGGGCTTGCGCAAATCGAGGCTTATCCGCAAGACCCCGACCACCAAAGGATAGCACAGGATAGACCACAGGACCTGCATCATGGCAAAGCCGAATCCCGCCTGCGGCAGGAACGTGATCGCAAAGGCCACGCGATAGGCAACAAGCAGCCCGACCATCACCCCGGCGATCAGCATCCACTCCACCCAAAAGGACAATTCCCGCGTCAGCGCCGCGCGCGAGCGGACAAATTCCGCTGCCAGCACCACCAAAGCCGCCCAGAGCCCTGGTGGGCGCAGCAACAGCAAATCCTCAAGCAGCACGACCACCAGTACCAGCCAGATCGGCAGATAATCCGGTCGCCGCAGCACCATCGCAAGGATCAGGCACAGCATCAGGTCCGGCCCCGGCCAATCCCCGGCATTGGACCCCAGCGGCAAAAGCTTCAGGAATATCAAGGCAAAGGCCACAAGGACGATCCCCGCCCGATGCAACCAAAGCGAGGCGCGGGCCGGATCAATCATTCGGCACGCTGCTGGCCAAGGGGGCCTCTGTCGCCGCCGCGTCACCCGTGGTGTCCCCCGAGGTTTCCGGCAAGACCTCAGGCGCGGGCGGCGGGGCAGGCGGTGGGGCGACCAAGGCACCGGGATCGGTGATCGGTTCAAGCTCAGGGCTGCGCAGGACGCGCAGGAATTCCAGCCGCTGGTAATCCGCCGACAGGGCCACACGCAGGCGGCCATCGGTGCCCATCACCACCTGCCCCACGGGCAAGCCCGCAGGCAAGACCCCGCCATCGCCCGAGGTGACCACCCGGTCCCCCGGTCGCACCTCATCGGCGTCGTCCAGAAAATCCATCGGCGGCAGCGGGCTGTTGTCGCCCGACAGCAGCGCCTTTTGCCCCGAAGGCTGCACCGTGACCGGCACGCGACTGTTGGAATCGGTCAGCAGGATCACCCGGCTGGTCTTTTGCCCGACGCCGGAAATGCGCCCCACCAGACCGATGCCGTCCATCGTCGCCCATCCGTCACGGATGCCATCACGCGCGCCCACATTCAGCAGCACCGATTGCCGGAACGGGCTGCCGCTGTCGGCCAAGACCACGCCGGTGACATGGGTCAGCTTGGGGTCCAGCCGCACTTGGTTCAGGTCCAGAAGGCGGGCGTTCTTCTGCTCCAGTTGCAGGGCGGCCTCTTTCCAGACGTCCAACTGCTGCAACTCGCGCCGCAGTTCCTGATTTTGTTCGTAAAGGCTGGCGTAGCTTTGGAAATGTTCGACCATGTCGATGGTCTTGGTGACCGGCAGCAGCGCCCAATCCATATTGGGCACCACCGTGTCGATCAGGGCAGAGCGGAACCGCTCCACCCTTGGGCTGTCAATCCGCCACAGCAGGAACAGCGCCAGCAAAAGCAGCACCAACAGCGCGGTGAAGATTCGCCGCAACGGGCGGGCAAAGTCTTCGGGATTGCTGCGCGACTTGGCCACGGTGGTCTCTCAACTCTGGTGCACCGGCTGTGGCTGGCCCCCTGTGACGGGGGCCGCGCCCTCAGCTATCGTAATCGATCACGTGGCGCAGTTGCTTTTCGTATTCCAGCGCCTTGCCGGTCCCCAGCGCCACGCAGTTCAGCGATTCATTGGCCACGCTGATGGACAGACCGGTCTGTTCACGCAAACTTAGGTCCAGATCGCCCAACAATGCGCCGCCACCCGTCAGCATCACCCCACGGTCCACGATATCCGCCGCCAGATCGGGCGGCGTGGCTTCCAGTGCCTGCATCACCGCATCGCAGATCTGCTGCACGGGTTCGGCCAAAGCCTCGGCGACTTGGGCCTGATTGATCTCGGTCTCTTTCGGGACACCGTTCAGCAGGTCACGGCCCCGGATCTGCATCGACGCCCCACGGCCATCATCGGGCATGCGGGCGGTGCCGATGCTGGTCTTGATGCGTTCTGCGGTCGACTCGCCGACCAGAAGGTTATGGTGACGGCGCAGATAGCTGATGATCGCCTCATCCATACGGTCACCCCCCACGCGAACCGAGCGGGCATAGACGATGTCGCCCAGCGACAGCACCGCCACCTCGGTCGTACCGCCACCGATATCGACCACCATATTGCCGGTGGGATCCGTGATCGGCATCCCCGCCCCAATCGCCGCTGCAATCGGTTCCGCAATCAGTCCAGCCCGACGCGCACCTGCCGACAGCACCGATTGGCGGATCGCCCGCTTTTCCACCGGCGTCGCGCCATGGGGGACGCAGACGATGATCTTCGGCTTGGAAAAGGTGGTGCGTTTGTGAACCTTGCGGATGAAATGCTTGATCATCTCTTCGGCGCTGTCGAAGTCGGCAATGACCCCGTCGCGCATCGGGCGGATCGCCTCGATCGTGCCGGGGGTGCGGCCCAGCATCAGCTTGGCATCCTCACCCACCGCCAAAACCTGCTTTTTGCCGTCTTTCACGTGATACGCCACGACCGAGGGTTCGTTCAGCACGATCCCCTTGCCGCGCACGTAAACGAGCGTGTTCGCCGTCCCCAGGTCAATCGCCATGTCCGACGAAAAGATGCTCGAGAGTAACGACATGTGCGACCTGTCCTATCCAACGCAAGGTATCACCCGGCGACTCGGACATGTCCGAGGCGGGCTGTCTCATATAAAGACAGTGTCAGACAAGCGAAAGCCCCGCGCCAAGCGCCGCGCGCAATTCGGCGTGTGCGGGGGCGGAGTTGACAGCTGTCAACTTTATGAAGGAATTACTACCGAGAATTTAGCAGATTATTTACCTTTTCGAACATTATCGTCTTTTGCGTGTATCAGGCAAGCCTCGGTCTTGACAGGTTTCGGGGTGGTCGCGGGTGCGGAAAGGCTGTCATGGGCCTGAGAAAGCGCCTATGGCGGGGCCGATGTTCCAGCTTGCGGAGATGCGCCTTGCCTGACTTCCTGCCCGGCGTTCCTGCCGAAACCGTGCTTGCCGCCCTGTCCCGCGCGCCGGGGAATGAGGTTGCCTCGGGCAAGTTCGACAGCCCCGAGTCATCCTCGGCCTTGGCAGCGAATGGCTTTGGCTGGTTTCTGGACCGCCCGGCGCTGCTGCCCACCTTGCCGGGTGTCCCGATGGGGCGACCCGAGGCGGTGGAGCTTGAGGCCGAGATGCGGTTCCCTTGGTCCGGCGGGCGGCATCCTTGGCTGGATGCGGCGCTGACCACGGCGACGACCTTGGTCGGGGTGGAATGCAAACGCTATGAGCCGTTCCGCCCCGGCAAGGCCACTGCATTTTCCGAAGCCTATGACAGCCGCGAATGGGGCCCAGGGATGGCGGGCTATGACGCGCTGCGTGCGGCCTTGTCCGATGGGCGGTTGGCCTATCGGCATCTGGATGCGGTGCAACTGGTCAAGCATGCTTACGGGCTGCGAACACAGGCCCAGAAACGGGCGCGCGGCGCGGTGCTGGTCTATCTGCACGCCGCCCCTGCCGCTTGGGCCAATGGCAAGCCGCTGGACCCGTCAGCGCTCCGGGCGCATGCGGCTGAGGTGCGGGACTTTGCCGCGCGGGTGAAGGGGCAGGACGTGACCTTTGCGCCGGTGCGCTGGGCGGACCTGTTGAAGCAATGGGCCGGGGTACCGGCGCTGGCGGAACATGCCGCCGCGATCACGGCGCGGTTTGGGGTGGTGTGAGATAGTGCGGGCGGGACGGCGCACAGTTTTGCCGCGCCTTTTCCCGATTGCAGACTGAATCGGACGCAATAGCGGATGGCGGGTTGTATTTGGCCATCAAGGATTTGCATGTTCTTCGTACGTCTGATCACCGTTTCCGCCGCTGCGCTTTCGGGCTTGATCCTTTTTGCCGTTGCCGCGCGGGGATTTTCGGCGATTCCGGTGCATCTGGCGCTAGGCGATGTCCGTTCTGCCGTCCTTGTCGGCATCCTTGCGGTGCTGCTGTTCGGCCTGTCGCTGACCTTCCTCATGCCCCGTATCGGCGGGCGGGTGCTGCGAAACGCGCGCGGCGGCGCAGGCCCGGCAGCGCTTCGTATCAAGGCACTGGTTGTGCTGTGCTGTTTCCTGATCATTTTCCTTGTCGTACTCAAGGCCGCTCAGGGGCCGATCCTCGGTCTGCTTCCGCTTTCATGGCTGCCCTTTGCGATCTTGCTCTTTGTCCTTGTCTTCGGGGCGGCCTACGTCCTGCCCGGACTGGCCTATCGCATGGGTGAGGTCAAAGGGCCGCGGTTGCCTGTGATGGGCGAGGGGGCAGCCGCACCCGGCAGGACATGGCCGCAGGGGCGCGATGCGATGCCGCCACTGCAGACCGCGCCGAGCATTAACGGGACTTGGCCGCATCTGAAGCCCGGACATTTGTTGAACGCGCTGATCTGGCTGACGATTGGTCTTGCGGCAGCGTCATGGTTCGCACGCGACCAACTCGATGTTATCCCGACGGCTGCCGGTCTGGATCGCGTGCAGCCGGTCGCTTCGCTTGCCTTCCTTGCTGTGACAGTGCTGCTGAGCCTGTCGGTGATCCGGTCGCCCATGAGCCACCGGGGGACCCGGGCGAAGCGGGTCGTGGTCAAAACCTTCGCCATTCTTGTGCTGACCTTGATGAACGGCCTGTGGGCGTCCGACTTGCCGCAGCGCATCATCCCTTTCGTGGCCGAGGAGGTGCTGGGGGCGGAGGAGGGGGCACAACGCTTTACGGTCGTCTCATCGCGGGTTGAGAACAGCGGGAGGGGCATTTGCGGGGCGGCGGTGACCGTGGCTTTGGCGGGCGACGACGGAACTCCGTTTGAGGTCTGTCGCCTGCCGCGAGACGTCGTGGCGCAGGTCCGGCCCGGGCAGGAGATCGAGTTTCTGGGGCGGATCACGGCCTATGGTCTGATCTGGGAGCGTGTGCGGCTGCCCTGATACAGGCTCTCCGGCGCAGGGGCGGCCGCATGGCCGCCCCGCCGATGGATCACTCGCCGTGGTAGGTGACGGTTTTCACATCCTCGCCAGGTGCGGTCTTTTGGCGGCGCACGATCAGGCGGTTCAGGGCGTTCACATAGGCTTTCACCGAAGCCACGATGGTATCAGTATCCGCCGATTGCCCGGTGACGATGCGGCCATCCTCTTCAAGCCGCACCGAAACCGTCGCCTGTGCGTCGGTGCCTTCGGTCACGGCGGCCACCTGATAGACTTGCAGCCGCGCCTTGTGCGGGAAGAGCATCTTGATGCAGTTGAAGGCCGCATCGACCGGACCGTCGCCGGTGGCGTCGATATGGTGATCCACGCCGTCGATGGTCAGCACCATGTCGGCCTCTTGCGGGCCATCTGTCCCACACACCACGCGCAGCTTTTTCAAGGCCAGCATGTCATGCGCGTCATTGGTCTGCTCATCGGCCACCAGAGCGAGGATGTCGTCGTCATAGACCTCTTTCTTGCGGTCGGCCAACGCCTTGAAGCGCACGAAGACATCGTTCAACTGGTTGTCGGCCAGCTCATAGCCCAGCTCTTTCAGCTTGGCGCGCAAGGCGGCGCGGCCCGAATGTTTGCCCATGGCGATGTTCTTCGCGTTCAGGCCGATGTCTTCGGGGCGCATGATTTCGAACGTTTCCACGTTCTTCAGCACGCCGTCCTGATGGATGCCGGACTCGTGCAGGAAGGCGTTTTTGCCGACGATGGCCTTGTTGAACTGCACGGCAAAGCCCGACACGGTCGAGACGCGGCGCGACAGGTTCATGATCTTGGTGGTGTCGATCCCGGTCTGATAGGGCAGAATGTCGTTGCGGACGCGCATCGCCATCACGACTTCCTCGAGTGCGGTATTGCCCGCGCGTTCACCCAGACCGTTGATGGTGCATTCGATCTGACGTGCGCCCGCCTCCACCGCTGCCAGCGCGTTGGCGGTAGCCATGCCGAGGTCATTGTGGCAATGGGTGGCGAAGATGATGTTGTCGGCCCCCGGCACGCGGTCCAAGAGCATCTTGATGATCTTGGCCGATTCCATCGGGTAGGTGTAGCCGACGGTATCGGGGATATTGATCGTGGTGGCCCCGGCCTTGATCGCGATTTCCACCACGCGGCACAGATAGTCATGTTCGGTGCGCGTCGCATCCATCGGTGACCATTGCACGTTGTCGCAGAGGTTGCGGGCGTGGGTCACCGTTTCGTGGATGCGCTGCGCCATTTGGTCCATGTCCAGATTGGGAATGGCGCGGTGCAGCGGCGAGGTGCCGATGAAGGTGTGGATGCGCGGGGATTTGGCGTGCTTCACAGCCTCCCAGCAGCGGTCGATGTCTTT
>CALRPK020000057.1:0-7766 GCA_943370015.1 Paracoccus haematequi | reverse complement strand
CGGGATATGGCCGGATCAATCCGGCCCGTCGCTGGTGGAGATGGTGCAAGGCGGGCTGCCCACCTTTCCGATGCGGCTGGCGATTGGCGTGATGGGCGTCACAGTGGCCATCCTTGCCCTGCTGCCGCTGCCTGATGCCGGGACCACCGTGTTGGCCTTTGCGCTATCGGCAGGGCTGGTCGTGGCGCTGCTCCTTTGGGCCGACCGCGCGCCCGCTTTGCACGATCTGGCGCTGATCCCCGCCACCGCCTTCCTTCTGCGCTTCGGGCTCGAGGGCCTGTTGTCCGGCCCCCTGTGGCGCAGCTTCACCGCCGCCACGCCCGAGGCGCGGGGGCCAGAGGTTGCCGCGCCACTTACCCTGACGGTGGTTTTGGCCTTGGCCGCACTCATCACCGCCGCCTTGGCGCTGCGGTCCAAGCGCGGCACGGCGCATCCGGTGGTGCTGGCGGCAGGGGCGGCGGCGGTGTTCCCCTTGGCCGCTTTGGGGGCAGAGTTCCTGTGGCATCCCGCCAGCATCCTCGGCCCATACGGCTGGGCGCTGCATGTCATCGCCCTTGCTGCCCTGATGGTGGGCCAAGCCGCGATGATGGCGCGGCTGGAACCGTCAGACCTCCGCCGCCGCACCGCCCACGCCGCCCTGTCGGCGCTGGTGCTGATCGGTCTGGCGCTGTTCATCCTGACCACCAAGGCCGCGCTGACGCTGGCACTGGCGCTGATGGTCACAGGGGCGGCCTATCTGGACCGCCGCTTCCGCTTGCCCGAGCTGTCGTGGGCCTTGATGGCCGGAGTCGTGGTGATCGGCTATCGGCTGACGCTGGACCCCGGCATCGTCTGGGCGCTGGAGGCCCCTTTACTGGCGGTGCTGATGGCCTTTCTTGGGTCCGCCTTTGGCTTTGCCGCGGCGCAATGGGCGATCCGGGGGATGGGGCGCTATTCGGCTTGGGCTTTCCTCGAATCAGGTTTGGCGGCGACTTTGGCGCTGTTGGTCAATGTGTTGCTCTTGCTTTGGCTACAGGATGGATCGGCCTTCCTGACCATCTCCAGCCTTGCGCTGCCGTGGCTGGTTCTGGCCTTGGTGCAGATGTACCGTCTGCATCTGGGCGGGCCGCTGCACCGGGTGCGCCTTGTGGTGGGCGGCATCGCCGGGGCCATCGCCGCGCTGGGGTTGGGATGGGCGGTCGTGTTCAACCCTGTGCTGGGGGAGGAGGTCATCTCTGGCCCCCTGATCCTTGATACGCTTTTCGTGGCCTATGCCTTTCCGGGGCTGATCCTGCTGGCTGCCTTGCGGGGCATGGATCATCTGCCGCCCCTGTGGCGCAAGGCGCTGGCCGGGGCAGGGGCCACGCTGACGGGGCTTTATATCCTGCTGGAAATCCGACGCTTTTGGCGTGGGGACGATCTGTCGGTCCCCGGCACCAGTCAGGCAGAGCTTTACACCTATACCGTCGCGTTGCTGATCCTTGGCGCGGCGCTGCTGTGGCGGGCGATCACCACCGGGTCACAAACCCTGCGCCGCGCGGCGATGGCGGTGATCGGTCTGACGGCGGCCAAGGTGTTCCTGATCGACGCGAGCGGCCTGTCGGGCCTGACGCGGGTGTTCTCCTTCCTCGCCCTCGGTCTCTCCCTCGCGGGGCTTGCGGCTTTGAACCGTTGGGCCGCGTCACGGTCTGGACCTGAGCGGACCCCGCCGCTATAAGGCGCGCATGACCATACGCCCTGAAACGCTCGCCGCTTATGTGGCACGAATTATTGGCCCGGCGCGCTGATCCAGCCGCCGGGATAGAGTGCGTTTCACTGGCGCGTTGCGCGCCGCCCCCCTTTGCCAAAGCCCGAAGGACCGCCGCCCATGTGCGCCGATACGCCTGACTACCGTTCCACCGTTTTCCTGCCCGAAACCGATTTTCCCATGCGTGCGGGTCTGCCGCAGCGCGAGCCTGATTGGCTGGCCCGCTGGGAGAAGATCGGCATCTACGACCGCCTGCGCGAACGTGGCGCGGCAGAGGGCCGCACGCCGTTTGTGCTGCACGACGGACCGCCCTATGCGAATGGCCATCTGCACATCGGCCATGCGCTGAACAAGATCCTGAAAGATTTCATCGTCCGCAGCCAGCAGATGCTGGGCCGCGATGCGCGCTATGTGCCGGGCTGGGATTGCCACGGCCTGCCCATCGAATGGAAGATCGAGGAACAGTACCGCGCCAAGGGTCTGAACAAGGACGACGTCGATGTGGTGGCCTTCCGTCAGGAATGCCGCAAATTCGCCGAAGGCTGGATCGACATCCAGCGCGAGGAATTCAAGCGTCTGGGCATCACCGGCAAGTGGGACGACCCCTACCTGACGATGGATTACCACGCCGAGGCCGTGATCGCGGATGAGTTCATGACCTTCCTCATGAACGGCTCGCTCTATCAAGGCTCGAAGCCCGTGATGTGGTCCCCCGTGGAAAAGACCGCACTGGCCGAGGCGGAGGTGGAGTATCACGACCACACGAGCCATCAGGTTTGGGTGCGGTTCCCGGTGGTCGCGTCCACCGCGACTGTAGCCGGTGGTGACAATCTTCTTCTGCGTGAAAAGGCCTCTGTCGTCATCTGGACCACTACGCCGTGGACCATTCCGCAGAACCGCGCGGTATCCTTCAACCCCACCATCGACTATGGGCTTTACCGGGTGGATGCGGTTCCGGAAGGCGCGAGTGCGCGCGTGGGAGAGCATATCCTGCTTGCCGACAAACTTGCCGAGGAAATCAAGAAGGCCGGTAAAGTCGAAGCGTGGACTCGGATTGGCACCGTCGGTGCAGATGTGCTGGAAACGACGACCCTCGCCCACCCCTACCGTGGCATCGAAGGCGGCAATGGCGAGTGGGACTTTGATGTCCCCATGCTCCCCGGCGACCATGTCACCGATGACGCGGGCACGGGCTTTGTCCATACCGCGCCCTCGCACGGCGACGATGACTATCAGATGGGCCTCAAATTCGGCCTGCCGATGACCTATAACGTCGAACCCGATGGCAGCTATCGCGCGGACTTGCCGCTGTTTGGCGGCCAGCACATCATCCTGCCCGATGGCAAGGAAGGTCCGGCCAATGTCTCGAACATCAAGGCCCTCGCCGGGGCAGGGGCGCTGTTTGCCAAGGGCAAGATGAAGCACTCCTACCCGCATTCGTGGCGCTCCAAGGCGCCGCTGATCTATCGCAATACGCCGCAATGGTTCGTGGCCATCGACCGCAAGCTGGACGATGGCATGGGCACCTATGGCGACACGATCCGCGCCCGCGCCCTGACCTCGATCAACGAGCTGGTGACGTGGACCCCGCAGACGGGCCGCAACCGCCTGCATTCGATGATCGAAGCCCGCCCCGATTGGGTGCTGTCGCGCCAACGCGCTTGGGGCGTGCCGCTGACCTGCTTCGTGAAAAAGGGTGCGCGTCCGAACGATGCCGACTTCCTGCTGCGCGACCCGCAGGTCAACGCCCGCATCAAGGCCGCGTTTGAGGCTGACGGCGCAGATGTTTGGTATGTGCGAGGATTCAAGGAAAAGATCCTGACGGGCATCGTCGATCCGTCCGAATATGAACAGGTGTTCGACGTTCTGGATGTGTGGTTTGACTCAGGCTCCACCCATGCTTTCGTGCTGCGTGACCGCGCCGATGGCAGCCCGGACGGGATTGCCGACCTCTATCTTGAGGGCACCGATCAGCATCGCGGCTGGTTCCATTCCTCCATGCTGCAAGCCTGCGGCACCAAAGGCCGCGCACCCTATCGCGGCGTGCTGACACACGGCTTTACGCTGGACGAAAAGGGCATGAAAATGTCCAAGTCGCTGGGCAACACCGTCGCCCCGGAAGAGGTGATCAAGGAATACGGTGCCGATATCTTGCGCCTGTGGGTGGCGCAGTCGGATTACACCATCGACCTGCGCATCGGGAAGGAAATCCTGAAAGGCGTGGCCGACAGCTACCGCCGCCTGCGCAACACCATGCGCTTCCTGCTGGGCAATCTGAAGGGGTTCTCCGAGGCGGAGCGGGTGGACGTCAAGGACATGCCCGAGTTGGAGCAGTGGGTGCTGCACCGTCTGGCCGAACTCGATCAGGTCGTCCGCGATGGCTACGCCAAGTATGACTTCCAAGGCGTGTTCCAGACGCTGTTCACCTTCTGCACCACGGACCTGTCGGCGGTCTATTTCGACATCCGCAAGGACAGCTTCTACTGCGACGCGCCGTCCTCGATCCGTCGCCGCTCGGCCCGCACCGTGCTGGACCATCTCTTCACCCGCCTGACCACATGGCTTGCCCCCATCCTGACCTTCACGATGGAGGATGTCTGGCTGTCGCGTCACCCGGACGACCAAGGGTCCGTGCATTTGCTGGATATCCCCGAAACGCCCGCCGCGTGGCTGAACCATGCGCTGGCCGCGAAGTGGGAAACCATCCGCGACGTCCGCCGCGTGGTGACCGGCGCGCTTGAGGTGCAGCGCACCGCCAAGGTGATCGGCGCAAGCCTTGAGGCGGCACCGACGGTCTTTGTCTCGCCGCAGATGATGGGTCTCTTGGAGACGGTCCCGTTTGAGGAGATCTGCATCACCTCCTGCATCTGGCTGTCGACCAAACCCGTCCCCGAAGGAGCCTTCGCGCTGGCCGATGTGTCCGGCGTGGCGGTGGAGTTCGCACCGGCAAAAGGCGAGAAATGCGAGCGTTGCTGGCAGATCCTGCCCGATGTGGGCACGCATAAGCACCCCGCCACCTGCGCGCGCTGCAACGACGCTTTGGGCTGACCACCGGGGCGGCGATGGAGGATCATGTCATCCGCGCCGCCCTGATCGACCTTGCCCTGCAACGGGGGAGGGGCAAATCCTTTTGCCCGTCCGAGGCCGCCCGCGCCTTGGCCCCCGACTGGCGGCCCCTGATGCCCGAGGTGCGCCGTGTGGCGGCCAGCCTGCCGGAACTTGAGGCCACGCAAAAAGGCCGGCCCGTCGATCCGCTGACCGCCAAGGGGCCGATCCGGCTGCGGCTGCGCTAATCCAAATTCCTTCGAAGGAATTTGCAGTTTTCTTCGCAGAAAACTGCGCCGCCCCCGCCGTTCCGCTTGCCCCGCCGTGGCGAAGCGCCTAGCCATCCCTGTAACAAAACCATGACAGGTGTCCGCAGTGTCCCTCGGCGTCTTTCTGGCGGTTCTTGGGGCCGCTTTCCTGCATGCGCTGTGGAATGCGCTGATCAAGGTCGGATCATCTAAGGTGGGCGGCATGGTGATCCTGTCGATCACCGAAATCCCCATCGGCCTTGCCATCGCCCTGTCCCGCCCTTGGCCAAAGGCCGAGGTCTGGCCTTGGGTCATCGCGGCGGGCTGCACGCATTTCTTTTACAAATCCTTCCTCGTCTTTGCCTATGAGCGCGGCGACCTTTCCCGCGTCTATCCCATCGCGCGGGGGGCCGCGCCGATGGTAGTGGCGATTGTCGGCTACTTCTTTCTGGCCGATCAGATCACCGGGCATCAATATCTGGGTATCATCACGCTGGGCGCTGGCATCGCCCTGATGGCGCGGGGCGTCTTTTCGCAGGCCGAGGATCGCAAACTCCTGCCGCTCGCCCTGGGGTCGGCCTGCGCCACTGCGACCTATACGCTGATCGACGGGCTTGGCGCGCGGGTCTCGGGCGATGCGGTGGCCTATGTGGCTTGGGTTTTCGTAGCCGATGGCCTGATCTTCACCACTGTCAGCCTGCTGTGGCGGGGCACGGGGATCGTGCCCCGCGATGCCAAAAGCTGGGGACTGGCCACCTTTGCCTCTGCCGCCTCTTACGGGTCTTACGCCGTGGCGATCTGGGCCATGACCTTTGCGCCCTTGGCCGTGGTGGCCGCCCTGCGCGAGACGTCGATCCTGTTTGCCGTGCTGATGGGCTGGCTGGTGTTCAAGGAACGCATGACCGGCGAGAAAGCCATCGCCGCCGCCGTCATCGTGGCGGGCGTGATCCTGACGCGGATCTGATCACCCGACCCGTTTGACGGCCCGCTCCGGAATGATCTGCTGCGCGATGCCTGCGAAGGTCAGGTAAAGCGAGGTGATGACCAACCCCCAATGCGCCCAGCTTTGCGGGTAGAAATCGACCCATGCCGCCCAAGCCGCGAAGAGAACCCAACCGAGCGCCATCGGCAAGGTCACTTCGCGCCAGCGTTTCGTGCGCATCGGATGCACGAATTTCAGCGGCATGAACATCGCGGCGGTTAGCAGGATGACAAAGAACAGCGTCACCCACGTCGGCGGTTGCAGCGAAAACAGCACCAGCACCACCATGTTCCAGCAGGCTGGAAAGCCAGAGAACGACTTGTCCTTGGTCTTCATCCGCGTGTCGGCGAAATAGACCACCGAGCCATAGACGATGGCGACGATGCACAGCCAAGACGCCCATTCCGGCAGCAGCCCGCGCTGAAACAGCGCATAGGCCGGGATGAACACATAGGTCAGGTAATCGACGATCAGGTCCATCAAGACCCCGTCGTGGGTCGACCAATTCGTCGTCACGTCATAGCGACGCGCCAAGGGACCGTCGATGCCATCGACGATCAGGGCCACGACCAGCCACAGGAACATCAAGCTCCACTTTTCATCGACAGCGGCCAACATGGCCAGCATGGACAGCACCGCACCTGAGGCGGTCAAAAGATGGACGGACAGGGCTTTGAGACGAATGTTCATACGCTTTATCTGACGGATTATCGCCAGCCGTGCAATCTTTCAGACATCAATTCACGCACGCGGATGGGCACTTTCGTAGACTTCCATCAGCCGCGCCGCATCTACCGCCGTATAGGCCTGCGTTGTGGACAGGGATGCATGGCCCAACAGTTCTTGGATAGAGCGCAGATCACCCCCTGCCGCCAAAAGATGCGTCGCAAAGCTGTGCCGCATCGCGTGCGGCGTGGCGGTGGAGGGCAGGCCCAACTGCATCCGCGCCTTTTCCATCACCAACGCAATCAGTCGTGGGTTCAGCGGGCCACCGCGCGTGCCGCGAAACAGCGGCTCTGCCGGGGTCAGGTCATGCGGGCATAGCGTCGCGTAGCGCGCCACTGCCGCGCGGGCAGCGGGTAGGACGGGCACGAGCCGCGTCTTGTTGCCCTTGCCCGTGATGCGCAGCACATCGGGCAGGGGATGGGTCGCCCCGGTCAGACCCAGCGCCTCAGAAATACGCAGACCGCAGCCATAAAGCAACGTGACCACAGCCACATCGCGGGCGGCAACCCAATCTTCCTGCGCCTGCTCTCCCACCGTTTCAATCATGTCTGCCGCCGCATCCACCGACAGCGGGCGCGGCAGCTTGCGGCGGTATTTCGGGCCACGGGTGGACAGGATGGTGGTCGCATCCGTGCCCTGACGGTCCGCCAGCCAAGCGGTAAAGGTCTTCACCGCCGACAAGGACCGCGCGAGCGACCGCGCCGACACGCCCCGTGCGCGCTCTGCCGCCATCCATGACCGCAGATCGCTGGCAGGCACCGTGGCAATCGCGGCCAGCCCTTCGGTCCCGCCGCGATGCTGCGCCAGAAAGGCCAACCAGCCCGTCACATCCCGCGCATAAGCGGTCAGGGTATGCGCCGCCTTGCCATCCAGTGATTTCAGATGGCTCAGCCAGCCCTGCAACGCATCCCGTGCCGCTGGCGATATGGCAAGCGTGTCCATGACTGCCCTTACGACAGCCAGCGCCGCATCGTGCGTTCAAACACGCCCGCGAAAAAGGCCAGCAAATCCGTCCCATGCGTCGGCTTGAACTGGTGCG
>CALRPK020000056.1:0-7795 GCA_943370015.1 Paracoccus haematequi | reverse complement strand
CGCCCCGGCGGTGATCGGGGCTTGCGCGCGCAGGCCGACCAGTTGCTGACGCTCCGCGCCGACCAGACCGGGACGGGCCGCAGCGGCCTTGCCGATGCAGTCTTTCTTGGCGCTGACCATCTTTTCCATGCCGATGTCATAGGCCGTGACGCGGCCATGAATCTCTGCATGGGTGATGAAGCCCTTTTCGATGCGAAGGACGTTCAGCGCCTCCATCCCGTAAGGCCCGCCGCCAAGCGTTTCGGCGCGGGCGAGAAGGTCGCGGAACAGCGCCTCGCCATAGCGGGTGGGCACGGCGATTTCATAGCCCTCTTCGCCGCTAAAGGAGATGCGGAAAAGCCGCGCCTTGACCGACCCCAGCGCCACATCGGTGACGCCCATGAAGGGCAGGTCCGGGGTGCGGTCGAGCATGGTGGCCAGCAGCGCGCGGGCGCGGGGACCGGCGATGGCAAATTGCGCCCAAGCCTCGGTGACCGAGATGAAACGCACATCCCAATCGGCGCAAAACGCCTGATGCACGAAATCCAGATGCCGCATCACCAGACCCGCCGCCGCCGTGGTGGTGGTCATCAGGTAGTGATGTTCCCCCAGTCGTGCGGTGGTGCCGTCATCCAGCACCATGCCATCCTCGCGCAGCATCAGCCCGTAGCGGACCTTGCCCACGGGTAGGGTTGAGAAGGTGTTGGTATAGACGAAATCGAGGAACCGCGCCGCGTCTTTGCCCTGAATGTCGATCTTGCCCAAGGTGGAGACATCGGCGATGCCCACGGCGGTGCGGACCATGCGAACCTCACGGTTGCAGGACTCTTGCCACGTTTTCTCGCCGGGTTTCGGGAAGTAGCTGGGGCGATACCAGAGCCCTGCCTCGATCATCGGAGCGCCCCGGTCGCGGCTGGCTTGGTCCGAGGTCAGAAAGCGTTGCGGCGCAAAGCCCTGCGCCTTGCCCCCTGCCCCCATTGCGCCGATGGAGGCGGGCACGAAGGGCGGACGGAAGGTGGTGGTGCCGGTTTCCGGGATCGCGCGGCCCGTCACATCAGCCAAAACAGCCAGCGCTGCGACGTTAGAGTTCTTGCCCTGATCGGGGGCCATGCCTTGCGTCGTGTAGCGCTTCATATGCTCGACGCTGCGGAAATTCTCCTGCGCCGATAGCGCCACATCCTTGGTGGTGACGTCATTCGCGAAGTCGAGCCATTGGCGACCTTCGGCCCCCGGCGTTTGCCAGAAGGCTTCGATGGCATAGGGCGCATCTTCGGCGCTTGGCAGGTCTGGTGTGGCGGCAGCAATGCCAATCGCGGCCAGCGAATCCACGGCAGCAGCAGCCCCTTTGGCCAAGGCGGCGGCGGTGGAGAAGTCACCGGCACAAGCCCCCGCCGGGATCAGGCTCGGAACGGCATTTGCGGCGGGGATGAAACCGGCGATGTCATCGCGCCAGACGGGACGCCCGTTCAGGTGACAGGTGATGTGCACGGTGGGGTTCCAGCCGCCGGACATTGCCAAGCAGTCGGTCTCAATCGTCAGTTTGCCGCCCTTGTGCGTCACCTCAATGGATTGCAGACCCAAGCGCCCTTTGGTCCCGATGATGCGCGCACCCAGATAGACGGGGCAATCTTCCACCGCGCTGGCGGTGTCGCGGGTGTCGAGAATCGCGGCCACCTTCACGCCCGTGGCCATCAACTGACGCGCAACCTCTCGCGCGGCGTCATTGTTGGCGATCAGGGTGATGCGCTTGCCCGGAACCACGCCCCAGCGGTTGAGATAGGCCCGCAAGGCCGAGGCGAGCAATATGCCGGGGCGGTCATTGCCGGGGACTACCACGGGGCGTTCCAAAGCGCCCGCCGCCAAGACGGCGCGTTTGGCGACGCTGCGCCAGAAACACTCGCGCGGGAGTTCGGTGCGAGGGGCGAGGTGCAGCCCCACCCGTTCCAGCGCGGAATAGGTGCCGTCGTCGTAAACGCCCGTCACTGTGGTGCGGGGCATGATCCGCACATTTGGCAGCGCTTTCAGTTCGGCCAAGGTCGCAGCGGCCCAATCGGCGGACGCCAGCCCGCCCACCTGCCCGCCATCGGACAGGAGACGCCCACCAAGACGCGCATCCTCTTCGGCCAAGATCACATCCGCCCCGGCACGCGCTGCGGTCAGGGCGGCCATCAGACCCGTGGGGCCGGAACCGATCACCAGAAGGTCACAGAAGGCGAAGGCCTTTTCGTATGCGCTTTCGTCATGCTGCGCGACCAGCGTGCCAAGCCCTGCGGCGCGGCGGATCAGGGGTTCATAAATCCGCTCCCAAAACGCACGCGGCCAAGTGAAGGTCTTGTAATAGAACCCCGCCGACAGGAAGGGCGAGAAGAGGTCATTCACCCCCAGAAGGTCGAACCTCAGCGACGGAAAGCGGTTCTGGCTGCGGGCGGTCAGCCCGTCATAGAGTTCCTGCACCGTGGCGCGGACGTTGGGGGTATGGTGATTGCCATCGACCACTTCCACCATGCCATTCGGCTCTTCCGACCCTGCGGTCAGAATCCCGCGCGGGCGGTGATACTTGAAGCTGCGACCGACCAGCTTGACCCCATTGGCCAGCAAAGCCGAGGCGAGCGTATCGCCCTGAAAGCCGGTGTATTCGACGCCGTCAAAGGTAAAGCGCAGCGGTTTGGTGCGGTCGATGTGACCCTTGCCCTCGATCCTCATTGCGCGGCCCCCTTTACCGGTGCCACGGCTTCGACCTTCAACACCTCATGCGTCACGGTGTTGCGGGTGACCGCCAGCCACGAAGTGCAGCCCATGTCGTGATACCACAGATCACGCGTTACCCCGGCGGGGTTGTCGCGGTTATGCAGGTAATCGTCCCAAGCCGTTGGGGCGGCGTCCGCGACGGGGCGGCGCAGATAGTCATCCGTTCCGTAATAATAGAACTCACGCCGGTCGCGCGGTCCGCAGAGGGGGCAAGTGATCCGCATGGGAACCTCAGTGCAAGTTATGCTGCGATCCGGTGCCTTCTTCGTCCAGAAGATGGCCGGTCGCAAAACGGTTCAGCTTGAATCGGGCGGCGACGGGGTGGGACTCCCCGGTCGCCATCAGATGCGCCATGCACCAGCCCGAAGCGGGAACGGCCTTGAAGCCCCCGTAATTCCAGCCGCAATCGACGAACAGCCCGTCGATATGCGTCTTGTCGATGATGGGCGAGCCATCGGGCGACATGTCCATGATCCCGCCCCATGACCGCAGCACCTTGGCGCGGCCAATCATCGGCATCAGGGTCATCCCGGCCTCCATCACATGCTCCACCATCGGCAGGTTCCCCCGCGCGGCGTAGCTGGAATAGAAATCAAGGTCGCCGCCGAACACCAAGCCGCCCTTGTCCGATTGGCTGATGTAAAAGTGGCCCATGCCAAAGCTGATGACATGGTCGATGACGGGTTTTAACCCTTCGGTCACAAAGGCTTGCAGGATATGGGATTCGATGGGCAGGCGCATCCCGGCCATGGCGGCGACTTGGCTCGACCGCCCCGCGACGACCATGCCGACCTTTTTCGCCTTGATCGCACCGCGTGTCGTTTGCACGCCCACGACACGCCCGTTTTCGATGTCGATGCCCGTCACTTCGCAATTCTGGATCAGGTCCACCCCGCGCCGGTCCGCCCCGCGCGCATAGCCCCAAGCCACCGCGTCATGCCGCGCCGTGCCACCGCGCGGATGATAAAGGCCGCCATAGATAGGGAAGCGGGTCTGTTCGAAATCGAGGTAGGGCAGATGTTCGCGCACGCCTTCGCGGTCGAGCAGGATCGCGTCATCGCCTTGGTTGATCATCGAATTGCCGCGCCGGGCAAAGGCATCGCGCTGGCCGTCCGAGTGGAACAGGTTGATCAACCCGCGCTGCGAATGCATCACGTTGTAGTTCAGCTCGGTCTCAAGACCTTCCCACAACTTCATGGAATGCGAATAGAATTCCGAATTCCCCGGCAGGATGTAGTTCGCGCGCACGATGGTGGTGTTGCGCCCGATGTTGCCAGACCCAAGGTAGCCCTTTTCCAGCACCGCGATGTTGGTCAGGCCGTGGTTCTTGGCCAGATAATAGGCCGTGGACAGGCCATGCCCGCCGCCGCCGATGATGATCGCGTCATATTCGGCCTTGGGCGCCGGATCGCGCCACGCGGGCTTCCACCCTTTGTTGCCGAAAAGGCCCTCTGTGATGACCTTGAAGCCCGAATAGCGCATCGTTCACGTCCCATGGCAGACACGCCCAAGAAGATGCGCGTTGCGCTGCAAGATGCAATCCCCGCCATGCACAGCCTTTGCCATCAGCGACAGGATTCTGTCGCATCTGCCTGTCACGGCAGGACAACCCCGGAAAGACGGCCCGCAGACCGGGGCACAAAGCCGCAGCCTGCGGCACGACCAGCCCCCCGGCAGCGCCCGTGATTTGAGCAAAACTTAGGCAAACGCTGCCAAAATACAGCCTTAAGTCTGGGTTAATTCTCTTCTGGTCGGGCGGAAACCCATCCGCCTTACGGCAAGAAACCGAGGACCCCTCATGACGCATTTCGTGCCAAACCCAATGTCAAAAGCCGCTCGGCGGGCCCTTCCCGGCGCCGCCTTGGGCCGAATCGATGGTCTGGGTTGGCAAGGTCAGGTCGCGGCGCGTCGTTTTCGGGATGGCCACAATCCCGCCACCTTCGCGGGGATTGATCACCCGGCCATGGGGGTTCATGCCCGCCCTACGGGAAATCCTTGCCAAATGTATGTAACCGAACGATCCCCTTGGATGGGGGCGCTTGGGCTGCCGGGGATCACCGCATCTTCGGCCGGATCAGCGTTGAAGTGGATATGACGATGCTACGTGGTTTGCCATTCCGCCGGGCGCTTCGGACCTTCAAGTCCGATCAGCGCGGTTCAATGACCATCTTGGCCCTGACGCTGCTGAGTGCGGCAGCTTTGCTCGGGGGGTTGGCCGTCGATGTGATGCGGTTTGAAAACCGCCGCACCCAGATGCAGACGGCACTGGATTTGTGCGTGTTGAATGCCGCATCGCTGCGGCAGACCTTGGACGAGACGACACTGTTCAACGACTGCGTGCGCAAGGCGGGCATGACCGGGACAGTGACCAGACTGACCGTGACCGAGGGCTATTCGTCGAAATCGGTTTCCGCATCGGCGTCTGAAACGATCAACACCATGTTCCTCGGCGCGTTCGGGATGGACACCTTGACGGTGTCGGGCGTTGCCTCGGCGATGGAGCGGGTAGGCAACGTGGAAGTGTCCTTGGTGTTGGACGTGTCAGGCTCCATGGCCGGGACGCGGATGACCAACCTCAAGACGGCGGCCAAGGATTTCGTCAGAACTCTGCTGACGGACGACAACGATGGCCGTGTGCTGATCACGCTGGTTCCCTATAACGGTCAAGTGAACCTTGGCAGTTTCCTGACGGCCAAATACAGCGTCACCAACACGCCCTTCAACAGCACCAATTCTCCCGATGTGCGCAACTCGCGCTGCGTCGACCTTCCGGCGGCCGCATACAGCGGCACAGCGATTGCGCGCACCCTGTCCCTGCCCGCCACCACCTATATCGACTCGTTCTCCACCACGACCCAAAGCGGCTATTCCAGCCCCACGGATTCGAACAATGCCACGGTATCCGGCGCCAATCTTTGGTGCCCGCCCACCAGTTCGGCGCTCCTTGGGAATGTGGTGCGCTTGCCCAGCTTTACCGCGGCGGGCCAGCAAAGCACCGTCGACACGCCGCAAGAACGGGTCACCGCGCTCGGCGCTTCGATCGACTCGTTGACGGCGATTGGCGCAACTTCGATCAACGCAGGCATGCGCTGGGGTCTGGCTTTCCTTGACCCTTCGATGAACAGCATCTACCGCGAATTCATCGCGTCAGGGCAAATGCCGTCCACCGCCACGAACCGCCCGCTGCCCTTCAACGATCCCGACGTGCTCAAGGTGATCGTGCTGATGTCGGACGGTGAGAACTTTGCCGAAGAGCGGGTGAACGCCGCATTCCGCGGCGGCACGCCGGTGCAGACCGCCGCAGCCACGGACCGCAGCGCGCTGTCGCCGATCTGGGTGGGGACGGATGGCAACTATTCCATCTTCCACACGGGCCGTTCGGACACGTCCGACCACTATGTGCCTCACCTTGGAACATGGCGTGCGACGCCTTGGGTCAACTCGACAAACAGCGGCAGCGCCACCAACCTGACCTGGGGTCAGGTGTGGGAGCGGGTCCGCATGTCCTGGGTCGCCTTTCAGCTTTATGCCCGTCCGGGGATGATGACCTACACCAACGCGATGAACATGTTCCGCACGCAGACCCCAATTGCCGACATGAACACGCAGTTGCAGACCGTGTGCAACACGGCGCGCACATCAAACGTGGTCGTCTACACCATCGCGTTTGAGGCGACGACGAACGGCCAGACCCAGCTGCGCAACTGCGCGACGACCACCTCGCGCTACTACGTGGCAAGCACGACCACCATTTCGCAGGTCTTTGCCTCGATCGCGGGCAACATCTCAAAACTGAAGTTGACGCAATGACACGCATCAGACGCCATCTCAAACGGCTGTGGAAAGACGAAGCGGGCAACGCCTCGGTCGAATTCGTCATGATGTTTCCGGTGGTGTTTGCGATGTTCCTCGCCTCGTTCGAGTCGGGCTACATGGTCTTGCGGGCGGCGATGCTGGAACGCTCTCTCGACCTGACGGTGCGCGATTTGCGGCTTGGCAACATTAAGAACCCGACCGTGGATTTCTTGCAGCAACGCCTGTGCAGCCGGACTGACATGTTCGAGGACTGCGAACGGTCGCTTACCCTCGAACTGACGCGGGTCAACACCAGCTTCAACAACCTGCCCACCGTGACGGCTGTCTGCCAGCGCCGCAGTCCTGAAATTCAGGCGGGGCTGCAGTCCAACACGGTCAACACCGGGCAAGAGAATGAGTTGATGGTGGTCCGCGCCTGCCTTGTGGTGGATTCGTTGTTTCCGACCGCCTTCATGGGCGTGAATCTTGCGTTGGCGGATGCGGACGGCACCTATGCGCTGCTGGCCACATCTGCCTTTGTCAACGAACCGAATTGAGGGAAAGCGATGCTTAGTGCGATGGTCCGCCGTTGGCTCCGCTACCTGCCACGGTCACGCTTTGCCCGCGACACGCGAGGGTCGATTGTTGTCGACTCCCTGTCGGGTATCTTGCTGCTGAGCCTTGGGGCCTCCGCCTTTTTTGTCTTCTGGGAAGCCTATCAGGTCCAGAACCGGGTGCAAAAGGCGACCTATACGATTTCCGACCTGATCTCACGCCAGCGCGGGACATCCCTTTCGCGCACCTTCCTTGACGGGATGGAACGGACGGCGGAATTTTTGATGCATGATGACCAGAATGCGATCATGCGGATCAGCCAAGTGCGCCGCACGTCGGGGACGGCCACCACGTCCACGGGTTTGGTGGTCGATTGGTCCTATTCTCCGTGCAATGCAAAAACGCCGGTGACGACGGCGACCATCAGCAACATCCGCAACAAACTGCCGCTCATTGACCTTGGTGCCGCTTTGATCGTGGTGGAGGTCGATGTGACCTATGACGCTGGCATGCCTGAAATCAACTTCGGAACGATGAACTTCTCTGGCTTCCTGTCGTCCTTGCCGCGCTTTGAGCAGCAGTTCAGCATCACCGGCACCGGCACGACGACCTGTCTCTGACGGCGTCGTCGCCCGATGCCGAATGGGCTGTGCGGGCCTGCACAGTGGCCGCGCAAGCGGCAGGCATTGCTGGACAGGGTGTAGCGGCCTACCTATCG
>CALRPK020000055.1:0-7820 GCA_943370015.1 Paracoccus haematequi | reverse complement strand
TCAGGCTCTGACCTGATCGACGGTGGCGATGGCCATGACACCATCATCGGCAAGGGCGGTCCGCAGGGCACCCGCAACGTGATCTTTGGCGGGGCGGGCAATGACCGGATCACCACGGGCGGCAAGCTGGACCTGTCGGTGGGCGGTCTGGGCAGCGATCTGCTTGTGGGCTTGGGCACCCGTGTTCAAGAGTTCCTGACGCCTGCCGGGCTGGATACCAACCTGACCACGGCGCTGAACGTGTTCCGCAGCGGATTTGCGCGCGGCGACTTCATCACCCTGCCCGGCGCGAGCTTGGATCTTGCGCAGCGCGTGGCCCCCTTCGTTGCGACCATCGGCGCGGCGGATTGTGGCTGCGATCTGCCTGCCGCGCCGATCAGTGCCGCACGTGCCGCACCGACCGGAACGGTTGCCGCCAACCTGACCGCCACCGCCTTGACCGAGGCTGTGGCAGCGGCGCGGCTGCATTGGCAGGGCACGGGCATCAGCCCCACCGCGCTGGCCACCCTGTCCAGCGTGCAGGTGGTGCTGGGCGATCTGCCGGGCCTGACCTTGGCGCAATTCCGCGACGGGGTGGTGACGGTGGACCGCAACGCCGCAGGCTTTGGCTGGGTGGTGGACCTGCTGCCTGCCTCGGGCCAATGGGCGCGCGGCGAGGATGGCGTGGAACGCGCCGTTCCGGGCAGCGCGGCGGCGGGGCGGATGGACCTGTTGGGTGTGCTGATCCACGAGTTGGGCCATGCCATCGGACTGGAGCACAGCACCGGCGGCGATGTGATGCAGCCGACGCTTGAGGCGGGCACCCGTCTGGCGACCATGACCCCGCAGGTCTGGGATGCCGTGACCGGGCGCTTCGTCTCGGCCGATGATGCGCGCGCGCTGGCTGCCATCCGGGCGATTGAGGCGATCAAGGCGGGGTCCCCTGCCCCGGCCTCTGTCACGGTCCCCCCGGCCCCGGTGATCGCAACGGGCCTGCTGCAACGGCTGCTGACCCGTCTGTTCGGCTGAGAAAAGGAGACCACGTGAGCCAAAGCGATCTGCGAACCGACCGACGAGAGGCAGGCCCCGACAAGAAAGGCCCGGAAAACGTCGATTATTCGCTGATCGACCAGACGCTTTGGACCGCCTTTCGCGATGCGGCGGGGGGTCCGGCGTCGCTTGCGGCATGGTTGGCGATTCAATGCCGCCAGCTTCCCGGCGTGCAAGCGGCGGTGCTGACGCTTGGCCCTCCGGGCACCGGCCCCTATGCCCCCGTGGCGGAATGGCCGGTGCCGGGGTCGCTGACCCCTGCCTTGGCGCAGGCGCTGGACGACGCCACCCTGCAACGCCAACCCGTCCTTGCCGCCGCCGTGCTTGCCCTGCCCGTCGAGGTGGAGGGCGCGCTTTTCGGGGCCATCGCGGTGGCGCTGCCCCCCACCCTGCCCCCGACCGAAGCGCTGCGGCATCTGCGCTGGGGCCAAGGCTGGCTTGAGGCGCTTTTGCTGCGCGAACAGGGCTTGGGCGATGCCGCCCTGCGCGACCGCACCTCTGCCGCGCTGGATACGGTGGGCACGCTTTTGGTGCATCGCCGCTTTGACCGCGCGGCGCGGGCGCTGGTGACGGAACTGGCGCGCAAACTCGATTGCGATCTGGTCGCCTTGGGTCGCATCCGGCGGCGGCATGCCAAGGTGCGGGCGCTGTCGGGGGCGGCCTCTTTCGGCAAGCGGATGTCACTGGTGCGCAATCTGGAACGTGCGATGGACGAGGCGGCAGACCAGCGCGATCTGGTGCTGTGGCCCCCCGGCCCCGGTTGGGATTACCGCGTCTCGCGCATGAATGAGGAATTGGTGCGCGATTGGCGGGCCGGGTCCGTGCTGACCATTCCGTTGCAATCGGATGGGGCGATCACCGGCGCGCTGTGCTTTTTGCGCCCCGAAGGCCGCCCCTTCAGCGATGAGGATATCGCGCTGGCCGATACGATGGCCGCGCTGGCCGGTCCGGTGCTGGAACGCATCTGGCGGTCCGACCGCCCCTTTCCGCTGGCGATTGCGATGGCGACGGGCGATCTGCTGGCGCGCCTGTTCGGGCCGCGCCATGCGGTGCTGAAACTGTCCGTCCTTGTGTTGGCGGGGCTGCTCTGGGCGGGTCTGACCGTCACCGCGCCCTTCACCATTCCCGCCCCCGCGCGGGTCGAAGGTGCGATCCAGCGGTCTGTCGTGGCCCCGTTTGACAGCTATCTGGCCAGCCAATCCGTCCGCGCGGGCGACCGTGTCAGCGAGGGGGAGATGCTGGCCAAGCTGGATGACCGTGATCTGACGCTGGAAGAATTGCGCTGGACCACCACGATCAGCCAGCGCGAAACCGAATATGCCCGCGCCTTGGCCGACCGCGACCGCGCCGAGGCGAGCATCATCCAAAGCCAACTCGCCCAAGCGCAGGCGCAACTGGCGCTGATCCGCGCGCAACTGGACCGCACGCGCATCATCGCGCCGTTTGACGGTCTGGTGGTGTCGGGTGACCTGAGCCAATCCGTCGGAACCGCCCTGAGGCGGGGCGAAGAGCTGTTCCGCATCGCGCCTTTGGACGATTGGCGCGTGGTGTTGCAGGTCGATGAAAATGACATCGGCGAAGTCACCGCAGGCCAGACCGGGCGCTTGCGCCTGTCATCCCGCCCCGAAGCGCCGCTTGGCTTTGAGATCACGCAGATCACCCCCGTCGCCAAGGCCGAAGGCGGGCGCAATGCCTTTCGGGTCGAGGCGCGCCTGACCGATGCGCCCGACTGGCTGCGCCCTGCGATGGAGGGTGTCGCCCGTGTTTCGATCGACGAACGGCTGATCGCCGACATCTGGACCCGCCGCGCCCGTGCGCGGATCGCGCTGATGATCTGGGGTTACGCGGGATGAGAAACCCGCATCTGAGCGAATTGTGGTTCCGCGTCTCGGGTCTGAAGCTGCGCCTGCGCGCGCCGGTCCGCATGCATCGCACGCTGTTTCGCGGTCAGGTCTGGTATGTGCTGCAAGACCGCGTTTCGGGCAATTTCCACCGCTTTGGGCCTGAGGCTTGGTTTGTCGCCTCGTTGCTGGATGGTCAGCGCAGCATGGAAGAGGTCTGGCAGCGCGCCTCGCAGGAATTGGACAGCGGGGCGCTGACGCAAGATGACGTGTTGCGCCTGCTTGGTCAGTTGCACGGCGCGGATGTGCTGGTCGGCGAGGTGCCGCCCGACATCGCCGAACTGGCGGACCGGGGCAAGAAACAGCGCCGCCGCAAGCTGATGCAAAGCCTAATGAACCCGCTTGCGCTGCGCCTGCCGCTGATCGACCCGGATGATTTCCTGTCGGCCACCCTGCCGCTTGTTCGGCCGGTCCTGTCCTGGGCCGGGGCGGTGGTCTGGCTGGCCGTGGTGATCTGGGGCACCGTGCTGGCCGCGACGCATTGGCAAGAACTGACCGCCGATATCATCGACCGCGTGCTGATCGCCGAAAGCCTGATCCTGCTGGTGCTGACCTATCCCGTGGTCAAGGCGCTGCACGAACTGGGCCACGCCTATGCCATCAAGCGCTGGGGCGGCGCGGTGCGGGAAATGGGCCTGATGTTCCTTGTCTTCCTGCCCGTGCCTTATGTCGATGCCTCGGACAGCCTTGGCTTTGCTTCAAAATGGCGGCGGGCATTTGTCGCGGCGGCGGGCATCCTTGTGGAAATCCTGCTGGCCGCCATCGCCGTGATCGTCTGGACCGAGGCGGAAAGCGGCTTGGTCCGCGCCTTGGCCTTCAACGTCATGTTGATCGGCGGTGTCTCGACGCTGCTGTTCAACGGCAACCCCCTGCTGCGCTTTGACGGCTATTATGTGCTGTCGGACCTGATCGAGATCCCGAACCTCGGCAACCGGGCCAACAAGTATATGGGCTGGCTGGTGCAGCGCCATGTGTTCCGGCTGGACCATCTGCCCAACCCCGCCTCTGCCCCCGGCGAGGCACCGTGGTTCCTGTTCTACGGCATCACCTCTTTCCTCTACCGCATGGTGATCATGGCGGCGATCACCTTGCTGGTGGCGCAGCAATTCCTTGGGCTTGGGCTGGTGCTGGCGGTGTGGTCGGTGCTGCTGGTGCTGGGCCTGCCCTTAGCCAAGATGCTGCATTACATCTTTCTCTCGCCGGCGCTGCGGCGCAAACGGGCGCGCGCCATCGGCTTTGTCGCGGCGGTTTGTCTGGTGGCGGGGCTGGTCGTGGCGGGGCTGCGCCTGCCCTATGCCACCTTGGCCGAAGGCGTGGTGCTGGTTGCGGGCGAGGATGCCTTGACCACCGCGACCGAAGGCGTGGTCAGCGCGGTCTTGATCGCGCCACAGGCGCAGGTCGCCGCGGGAGAGGCGGTGCTTGAACTGTCTGACCCGCTGCTGGATGCCCGCGTCCGCCTGCTGGAAGCCACGGTCGAAGAGCGTCAACGCCGCCTTGGCGCAGTCCGCACCGCCGACCGCGCCGCCAGTCGCATTGCCGCCGAAGAATTGGATCAGGCCCGTGCCGATCTGGCCTTGGCGCGTGAACGGCAAGCGGCCTTGGTGCTGCGCGCGCCCAAGGCGGGACAGGTGATCTGGGAAAACCCCGCCGATCTGACCGGGCGCTATGTCCGCCAAGGCGAGCGGTTGGGTTGGGTCACCACCTTGCAGGATCCGGTGATCCGCGTAGCCGTGCCCGAAGCCGATGCCGATCTGGTCCGCAGCGACACCCGCGCCGTCGCGGTGCGGATGGTGTCCGACCCGTCGCGCACCCTGCCCGCCCATCTGACGGCCGAGGTTCCCGCCCTTGGCCGCGACCTGCCAAGCCTTGCGCTGACCCCAAGCGGCGGTGGCCGCGTGATCGCTGACCCCTCTGCCCCCGACAGCGCGCCGCGTGCCTTGCAAAACCTGCTGCTGGTGGACCTGCGGCTGGACCCCGGCACCGCCTTTGCCCATGTGGGCGAACGTGTCTTCGTGCGTTTTGAACATGCGCCGCAATCGCTGATGGACCGCACATGGCGGCGTCTGCGGCAGGTGTTCCTCGACCAACTGGCCGCAAGGATTTAGTCTGATGACCAATTTTTTCACAGAATTGGCTCATTCCTGCGCCATCGTCTTCGATCATCGGCCCCACAGGTAAAGAAAGGTGGATCATTTTATGACGACACAGCTCTTGTTCTACAAAAACGCCGTTCCGGTCAGCCCCCGGCGGCATGGCAAGCATTCGGTCAAGGCAGGCAAGTCCTATGCCTTCGCGGCCTCGGTGAATTCCGTGCCGCTGACGGCTTCTGAGTTTGCGGATGCCGCGGCAGAGTTTCCCGTGGTTTTCGCAGGCGAAGGCGACAGCGTGGTTCCGACCGCCATCTTGGGCGTCACCGATGCCAAGAACGCCTTTGTCGATGCCGAAGGCAACTGGACCGGTCGCTATGTGCCCGCCTTCATCCGCCGCTATCCGTTTGTTTTTTCAACCGAAACGGCTGATGGTCAGTTGATCCTGCACATTGATGAGGATTTTGAAGGCCTGAACACCAAAGACCGGGGTGAGCGCCTGTTTGATGCCGATGGCGAACGCACGACCTATCTGAAATCAGTGCTGGCCTTCCTGTCGGACTATCAGGGGCGTTTCAACCGCTCGCGCCAATATTGCCAGCGGCTGGTTGAGCTTGACCTGCTGCGCCCGATGCAGGCGCAATTCACCTTGCCGGGGGGTGAACAACGCTCGCTCACCGGGTTCAAGACGGTGGACCGCGAAAAGCTCAAGGCGCTGCCTGCGGATGTGATCCAGCAGATGCTGACCACGGATGAGCTGGAATGCACCTTCCTGCATCTCGCCTCGCTGCGGCACTTCGGCAGCGTTGCCGAAAAGTCGGCGGGCGCAGCCTCGGGCCGGATTGACGATGGCACCGCAGAGGCCGCCGCCCCGGCAACGGAAGAGCCTGTCGCTTGACGGTGCAGCTTCCGGCGCGATCCTCGGGCATTTTGCCCGGGGGTCCGCGTCTGGACCGCTACCCCGAACGGCAGCGCGACGATCCGACAACCGCCGACCTGATCGGCGCAACCATCGGTGCCGCGCTGCTGGACCCGCCCCGCGCCGTGTTGGATCGGGCGCGGGCCAGATGGGCCGTGCGCGCAGCGGGCGCGATGGAATCCGGCCTGACCGGGCTGGACGATGCCGCCTTTGACCGCCACGCCGCCGAGATTCGCGCCAGCCTGCGGCGGTATGGCCCCATCGGCGCGAATCGGCCAAAGGCACTGGCGCTGTTGCGCGAAACCGCACGTCGCACGCTGGGGCGCAGGCCCTATGATGTCCAGCTTTTGGCGGCGGCGCTGCTGTTGCAGGGGCGTCTGGTGGAAATGTCCACAGGCGAAGGCAAGACCCTGACCGCGCTGCTTGCGGCGGCGATTGCGGCGCTGTCGGGTTGGCCCGCCCATGTGGTGACCGTGAACGATTACCTTGCCGCGCGCGATGCCGAGGAAGGCCGCCCCCTGTTGCAGCGCCTTGGCCTGTCTGTCGGTGCCATCGTGCATGAGGTCCCGCGTGAGGATCGCGCCGCCCTTTATGCCTGCGATGTGGTCTATGCCTCGAACAAGGAAATTGCCTTTGACCATCTGCGGGATCGGCTGGCCCTTGGCGCCGCCCCCGATGCGCTGCGCGACCGCATCGACCGCCTGCGCCAAAAGACCGACCCCCCCGTCATGCGCGGCCTGCATTTCTGCATCGTGGACGAGGCTGACAGCGTCCTGATCGACGAGGCGCGCACGCCGCTGATCCTGTCCGCCACCACCGATCCCGACGCCGAACGCGCCAAGGCCGAGGCCAGCTTTGCCCTCAGCGATCTGTTGCGCGACGGGCAGGATTACAAGCTGGACCTTGGCGAACGCTATCTGGAACTGACCGCCGCCGGGCGAGCGCGTTTGGCGCGTGTGGCGGGGTCTGACCCCCAATGGCGCAACAGCGCCCGCCGCGAAGGGGCCGCCGAAAGCGCCCTGCGCGCCCGCCTCCTGTTCCAGCGCGGCGATCATTATGTCGTGCAGGACGACAAGGTGGTGATCGTCGATGAATACACAGGCCGCCTGCAACCCGAACGCAGTTGGAGCAATGGTCTTCATCAACTTATTGAATATAAAGAGAATGTAACCGTCACCGGGGAACGCCGCACGCTGGCCCGCACCACCTATCAGCGTTTCTTCGGACAGTATCTGCGGCTGTCGGGCATGTCCGGCACAGTGCGCGAGGTGGCGCAGGAACTGTCGGTCGTCTACAGCCTGCGCTGCGTGACCGTGCCGACCCACCTGCCCCCGCGCTTGCGCCGTTTGGGCACCCATGTGGTGGCCACCGCTGCGGAAAAGACCGCCCTGATCCTGCGCCGCGCCACGGCGCTGGCCGCCGCAAACCGGCCCGTCCTGATCGGCACTCGCACGGTCGCCGCGGCAGATGCCATATCGGCAGCGCTGTCTGATGCCGGGATCGCCCATGTCACCCTCAGCGCCACGAGTCCGGCGGATGAGGCAGAGGTGGTCGCCGCCGCAGGCACGCCGGGGCGCATCACGGTTGCCACCAACATGGCCGGGCGCGGGGTGCATATCGGGATCGGGGACATCGTCGCGCAATCCGGGGGGTTGCATGTGATCCTGACCGAACGCCACGACTCTGCCCGCATCGACCGCCAGCTTGAAGGGCGCACGGCGCGGCAGGGGCAACCCGGCTCGACCGAGGCGGTCTTGGCGCTGGACGACAGCCTGCTGATCGCCGCCCGCGCGCCCGTGCTGCGTCTGGCCGCCCGCCTGCCCGGACTGCCCGGACAATGGGCCGCGCGGCTGCTTTTTCGTCGCGCGCAACGCCGCAGCGAAG